>NZ_JBHFNQ010000124.1:0-5632 GCF_041929345.1 Floridaenema aerugineum BLCC-F46 | reverse complement strand
ATAATTTTTTTTTTTTTTTTTTTGCCCATTTACTCTCTCGCTCTTTTTTTATAAAACCAAAACCCCGTCTTTTGTATTCTTTTTGTTTGTTCCCTTTCCGGTTTTTTTTTGGCTTTCCCGCCCAACAACGTACCTTATTTTAGGATTTAACCTTTCACCTCGTTCCCAGGTTCAACCTGGGAACGAGAAACAGAGGCTCCGCCTCAAGGTGTTCTTATCTCAGTTTCATCGAGATTTCTTGTTGAGATTTACCGATAGCATTCCGAATTTGGGTAATTCGTAGGTTGAGATTTTCGACAAATTACTACTTACCACAAACCAAGCTAATCTACATTTTTAACACTTTTCGTCGCTGCATTGCTTCGCCAACAATAATATTTAACTCGTTCCCAATTAACAACACCAAACAACTGAGATAAATCCACAACTGTAGCACTATAAAACCGCCCACAGCACCATAAACTCGATTAAAATTTCCATAACTAGAGACATAAATTTTAAACCCTTGAGACAGAATTGCCCATGCTAATGTAGCGAGAATTGCCCCTGGTAAAATGGGAGTTCCCGCAATCCAACGACTAGAGCCAAAACGGTAAATAAAAGCGATCGTTAACGCCGCAATTCCCAAAGCCAGAGGTAAACTTAAGCGTTGCCAAAATCTTAAAATATCAAATCGCATCAAGGTATTTTGACTAGCAGCAAAATTTACGAAAAAATCAGTAATAAATACTAACGCTAAAGCACTAATTAGTAAGAACATAGTTGCTATTGTTAGTATTATAGAAACTAATCTAGCTTTCCAGAAAGGTCGCATCTCTTCTTGAGGAATTCGCTGTATTTTATCCAGCGCATACATTCCCGCACTCATTCCCGCAGAAGCCGACCAAATCCAAAAGAAAAAACTGAGAGAAAACAGTGATTGACTTTCAGTTTTCAGCAATTCTTGAATAAAACCACCAATGAGAAATGCTACTTCATCTGGTACGACTTTCGTCATTCTAATTAACAGAGTTTCAAAAGTAATTTTTAAGGGATTAAATAAACCAATTGCCGCTAGAAATGCCATAATCGCTGGAAACAAAGACAGCATCAGGTGATAAGTCATTTCAGCAGCTAAACCTGGTAATCTCTGGCTGAAAGTGCGCTTTAGGACTTCCTGCACAACAGCAAAGTTAAGGTACTTAAAAAACCGGAAAAATCGAGTTAACAGCATTGTTTTATCAAAGATTTCCACCTTAGTTTAGACTGAACTTGAGGCACAATTAAAGCTTTATTTAGTGTACTGACCGCATTGGCTCAGTTCCTCAGTTCGCGAAGTTAAGTAAAC
This sequence comes from Floridaenema aerugineum BLCC-F46, assembly GCF_041929345.1. Classification (NCBI taxonomy): domain Bacteria; kingdom Bacillati; phylum Cyanobacteriota; class Cyanophyceae; order Aerosakkonematales; family Aerosakkonemataceae; genus Floridanema; species Floridanema aerugineum. The sequence continues at coordinate 4,305 of NZ_JBHFNQ010000124.1, read as the reverse complement.
TATCGTATCTAAAAATACATTAAATCCTTTAAGGAAACTGTTCCATGAAAACACTTGTATAATAGACTTTATCTCCATTAAATCCTGTTTGTATTGCCTTTGATCAGCATCTTAATGCTAAAAATTTTACTAACTAATCAACTATGCTCCAGAAAACTAGAGACTGTAGGGTGTCATACCACACCCCTAATACTCTGAGAAACTGTAAATTCTTCCTAGCTAGATTATTTACAAAACTAGAGTTTGGCTGTATGATTTAGTGAATTTTTGTAACAAGAGCGAGCAATTATTCTGTATACTCAAATGAGTGCAGAAACGAGATATATGGACTTAGCGTGAAAACGTCGTTTATAGTTCTAGTGGGACAAAATTTATGCTGAGAGTTGAACCCCAAAACCGCCCCCTACTTAAACAAGGAATGAAAGGAGATTGGGTGGTATTTCTGCAAGATCAGTTAAATGGATGTGGCTATGGGCCAATAAATTTAGATGGAGATTTTGGCTCCCAAACATTAGCAGAAGTTAACAGATTTCAAAAAAATATCGGTCTTAAGGTAGATGGCATTGTTGGTAGAATTACTTGGACTAATCTTGATAAACAAAAAAAAATAATTGGCTGGATACCAGAGTGGCCTAGTTCCTTAACTCTAAAAGGAATTGCTGGTGCTGATAGTTTGCAAAGAGTGCAAGCTTTTATGATTCCAGAAGCTCAAAAACTGATGGGCGCTCTTCCACGTTTTTGGGGCAGATATTTCCAAGGTAATCTCAATCCTGGAGAATACTTCCGGGCTACGGAAAATCAACCTCTCCGAAATGCAGGAATTAGAGTTTTACCTATCTCTCGCCAAACTAATAGAGTAGATGAAACTCAACAAGTAGGAGAACAATTAGGTAGTCTTCATGCGAGAGATGTTTTAAACACTTTTGGAGAAAGTTATTTAGCTTCCATACAAGTAGACGGCTTGTATTTTTTCCTAGATGTAGAACCAATAGATCCTTTATCAACTGGTTTTTATATAGGATGGTCAACTGCGGTAATTAAAAGTAGTACTAGGGTGAGATTTTTGCCTGCTGTTTACCTGAATGCAGCCGATAGTATTACTACTAGAAACCTAAGTGCAGCTATGAAAGCTGGCGCACAATGTCATGGTTTATGGGTGGCTAATTATGGAAATAATCAGGCTCTAATTTCTCCTTGGAATAAAGACAAAGCTAGGGTAGCTACCCCAGTACCCTGTAAAGTTCTCATGCGTCAATATGCGGGAGATATTAAAAATGGATTATACGATTTTAACCAAATGAATCCATTTTTAGATAATCAAGAATTAGTCCTCAAGAGATTGATTTTGCCTCCTGCATAACTATTAAGCTATCCTCCCAAGTCTTATCGTTAGGAAGTGGCCGATAAATCCTCTCTTTATGGTAATTTGGGAGGAAATCCAAGATCTAGTAAGGTTGATTTATGGCTTTTAATATTAATGTCCTAAAATTAGAAACAATTAGAAAAGGATCGACAGGGCTTTATGTCAGCGCTTGGCAGCAATTTTTGCAGTCCAAAAATTTTTCAGTTGGGGCAGCTGATGGATCTTTTGGTACTGTAACAGATACAGCCACTCGCAACTATCAGCAAAGAAATAATTTACCTGTAAATGGAGTGGTAGATACTACAACCTATCGCAAAGCTTTAGAACAGGGATATCTATTTTTTGTCCCTAATCGTACTGCTAATATGATTTTAAGTTATCTCAATTTTGGGATAACAGAAATTAGAGATTTGCAGCGAAGTTTAAATGTGATAGGATCTTTGGTTCCGCCATTAGCAATTGATGGTGATTTTGGGGCGACGAGTGTAGAAGGATTAGGCGAAACTTACAAAAAGATAGATATTAACTTTCGTCCTAGATTAGAACAAACTCTTTCGGCAGCAACTAAACAGAAATTAGGCGCAGATTTGCCAGCAGCTTTAGATAATATTACCGAATATGCAAGAAGATTAAGACAACAATTAAGTGGTGCTAATTGGGTAAACTTTTTTCCCGGTAGAAATACAATTGCTGATTTAGTTTCACCATTTCGCCAAAGAGTCGAAGCATTTGAGCAAGCATTACGGGCAGCTGGTGCCAAAATAGTAATTGCTGCTGTTTATCGTCCTCCACAAAGAGCTTATTTAATGCACTATTCTGCACGTATTTCTCGTGGAGAAATTGCACCACAAAATGTGCCTTCTTATCCCGGCGTAGCTATTGATTGGGTGCATTATACAAATGCTGCTTCTGTGCAAGCGGCGCGAGATATGGTGAATGCTTATGGTATTGGTAGTAATCCTGTGGCATTAACTTCTCGCCATACTCAAGGTTATGCAATTGACTGGGAAATTACTTGGGAAGGAACATTAAATGTGAAAAATGCTCAGGGAACTATTGTTAGTATTGGCACACCTCGGACTAGTTATCAAAATACTGTTCTTTGGCAAGTAGGTGCTACTTATGGTGTAATTCACTTGCGATACGATCCGCCTCATTGGTCGATCGATGGTGGTTGATTAAATCTGGTTCGTTGTGAGGACTTTAGTCCTATTATTTGACAAGGCAACGACTGAAGTCGTCACAACAAACTTGACTCACTTAAAAATTAGCTGCTGTTGATGCTGTCCAATCTTCACCAATACGCAGGGTTAAATCGGATTTAATATCTCCAATAGATGCAGGTTCAATATTACCCATTCCTAAAGCTGATTGTAATTTTTCTGCTGCTTTAATATCACCTTTTTGGACGATAATTTGGGTTTTTGTTTGGGTTTCCGGCCAATCCCGAACTAAATAAATATTGCGGAAACCTAATTTTCTTAAATATTGAGCGGCGCTATTACTTATGTTTGGTTGACCAGAGGCATTTTGAATGGCAATGCGAACTGAAGTTTCGGGATTATTATCATTCTCTGTGGCAATTTCCTTAACTTCTACACCGAAAAAGTCTTCCATGATGCGATCGCGCTTTTCCTCATCAACTACCCAATAACTCCGGCCACCAAACTCTCCTATTTCACTAAATCGACCTGGTAACATTACCATTTTTATATCAGTTTGTTGCAAGTTTAGCCCAAACTTTGCCAAGGCTAACATTTCTTCCCAATTAATATTAGTATCCACATAGTTTCTCATCACTGACATAATTTGGGGTAAGCGAGGTAAAATACTGGGATTTGTTAAACGTTGTCTGACAGCTTTTAGTAATAACTGTTGTCTTTGTACTCTGCCAATATCGCCATTTTCATCTTGACGGAATCTGGCAAATTGTTCTGCTTGTTCTCCATTGAGAGTTTGCCAACCTGGTTCTAAATTAATTTCTAAACGTTGAGTTACATCTTTGTAGTGCATTTTTTTCGGCACAAAAACTTCTACACCACCGACTAAATCTACTAATTGACGGAATGCTTCTGTTGTGACTCTGACATAGCGATCGATCAGGACTCCATCCAAAGTATCGCTAACAACTTCAGCGGCTAAAGCTGCACCACCATCAGCATTTGCTTGGTTAATTTTATCAATGCTTAAAAAGGGATTATCTACATGAGTATCTCGGGGAATTGAAAGCATTTTCACTGAGTTATCACTGGGATCTAAACGCAATAATAATAATGTATCGCTGCGACCATTTAAACCAGCGGGTGAGTCTGTCGGTGCATCAGGAACTCGATCGACTCCCATGACTAAAATGTTAACAGGTCGCGTCATTTTATGAACAGCAAATTTTTGGATAATATCAGTTAGCGATCGCGTTTGATGTTCTGGTGCGACCAAAGGTAAAGGTGTAAAAATCCCTAAAGTAATTCCTAAACTACTAGCAACAACGGTTGTTACACCAAATGCTAAACCCCACAAAAGACTTTGATTTTTTGCGGCTGACTGAATTAGCTTTACTGCGCCAGTTTTTAAAGTTTGCCATCGCTGAACCGGAGAAGTTTTCTCCGTTTCTGCTGGAAAATTACCCGACTGAGACTCGGAACCATTGTTGATCGGTTCTGCTGTATCGAACATTTGTCACACTCCTACCACACCAAAAGCAATTTTGACTTGCTTGTATCCAGTTAGTTTAATTGACTAACTGGAAATAGAAAACTGCTAATCGCCTTTTTTGTCAAGTCACAGCATTATACAAGGATTATGCACTATTGCAGAAGAGTATAAACTGAAACCAAAGGTACGTTGTTGGGGAAAAACACAAAAAAAACGCCATTTAACAACAACAAAACAAAATAGAATATATTAAGCAAAAAAAAAATTTAAAAAAAAAATAAAAAGAGGGG
>NZ_JBHFNQ010000123.1:0-6187 GCF_041929345.1 Floridaenema aerugineum BLCC-F46 | reverse complement strand
AATTTTTTTTTTTTTTTTTTTTTTTTTTTTTTTTTTTTTTTTTTTTTTTTTTTTTTTTTTTTTTTTTTTTTTTTCCTCCCAACAACGTACCTATTTCTCAACTAAAATCAGATGCAATTCGACAATTTATGTAAGTATCTAGCCGAGAAGTATCCTGACAAATTCGCAAGTTGGTTATTGGGACAACCGACAACTAGCGTCGAGGTGTTAAAAAATGAATTAAGTTTAGAACCAATTCGCGCTGATTCTGTCACTTTCCTACGCACTCAGTCACAAATTTTGCATTTAGAATTTCAAGTACAAGTACCAAGTGGTAAACCCATGCCACTGCGAATGTTAAATTATTTTGTCCGGCTTTATTGGCAATATAATTTACCCGTAACACAAGTGCTGATTTGGTTGCAACAAACGACTAATCCAGCAGTATTTGAAACCCAATTTCGTCAGGGATTAACCAGTCATGGATATCAAGTAATCCGAATGTGGGAACAACCCCCAGAACCATTATTACAAGATCCAGCACTGCTACCAATGGCTGTTTTAGCTGCTTCCGATAATGCTACTGAGTTGCTGACTCAAGTAGCATCAGAAGTCGCTAAAATAGAATCAAATGTACAACGCCAGGAAATTTCAGCTTCTACTGAAATTTTAGCGGGTTTAAGGTTTAACAAAAATTTGATTCGCAACCTTTTTCGGGAGGGAATGATGCGGGAATCGGTGATTTATCAGGATATTTTGGAAGAAGGAAGACAAGAAGAAGCGCTAAAGATGGTAATGCGTCCGCTGACGCGCCGTTTTGGTACGCTGTCACCTGATTTACAAGCAAGAATTCAGGTGTTATCTGTGGCACAATTGGAGGATTTGAACGAGGCTTTGTTTGATTTTTCTGAATTTTCGGATTTGGTGAATTGGTTGGAGGAAAGGCGGTAAATTTAAAGTAAATTTAAAAAGGTAGGGACACGGCATCTGTAATTTTTGGGCAAGTTGTCAAATATTAACTATGCCGTGTCCCTACTATTTCACGGATTAAAAATCTTTAAAAAATGTTTAATGATTGTTGCCAAAAATTGGTCGATCGTCTTAATTACTGTATTGAATAGGACTTTACCATTTTCACTTCTCCAAGGGGGAAGAATTATGATGGCGATCGCTGCTAAGAGCAAACTACGCAAATATTTTTTCTTGTACCAGTAGGCACAAGCAAACATAATTATAGATGTGCCTTTTAACTGTCGATCGCCAATTTCACGAGCAATCTTCATCACCGATTTAGCATATCTTATTGCCTTTTGCTCCTGTTTTGAACATCCGTAGCAATAAGAAATATTCGCTCTAGCAAAACCTTCTAAGTAGCGGTTTCCAATTTTTTGAGTAATCCTTAAATGTGGTTTAAAGTAACTAATTGCCATATCATATTTTCCCGATCGAGCGTACATAGCACCGATAGCAGCTAAGGTATGACTTTCTCCAAATTTATCGCCAATCTCTTGAATAATTTGCAAAGCTTTTTCCAGGTATTCTATTGCATTTTGATATTGATTTAGAGTAATGTAAATAACACCTAAATTGTTTAGGATTGACCATTCTTGACGGCGATCGCTAATCCGATCATAATTATCTAATATTTGTTCAAAAAACTTCAATCCTCGATCGGGTCGTCCCATCAATCTGTAAGTGCTACCTAAACTCTTTAAGATAATTAACTCCATGTCTATATCTCCGATTTGACGAGATATAATCAAGGCTTGTTGAAGATATTGAATCGACTTTTGGAATTTGCCGAACATCGTATAAACATCGGCTAAACCGTCGAGTGCTTCTATTTCTTGTTTTTGCTCTTTGATTTCACGAGCAATTTTTAATTGTTCCTGATAGTGCCCTAGTGCAATCTCGAATCGATCTAAACACCAATAATAGATTTCACCTAAGCCACCTCTGGCTTGCGCTTCTGCTTTACGGTTTTGAATTTCACAGGCAATTGCTAATAGTTTTTGATGGTAATCAATAGCAGTATGTGGCTGTCCTAAATGGTAATAAGCCCAACCTAAGCCATGCAGAAAAACACAATCTAAATCTCGATTTAATTTGTCTAAAAGTCTACTGTAAAGCTCTATTTGTTCGCCATAGTAACCGCAATTACCTAGTTGTTCGTGTAAGGGTTTACTGCTATAATTGTGGTTAATAAAAAGTATCCTACTTGCTTTTTCCCAATCAGAAACTTCGCAAAGATGGTGGAATGCTTCCAAATATCCCTGGACTTGTTCTAGGTAAGAAGCATCGGGTTTAGGTTGGTATTGAGTCAGCCAATTTTCTATAGCCATGTAATGAGCAAATTCCCAAGGAGAAAGATTGAGCAGTTGAGATGTTGACAAATCAATACCCAACTGATGCAATACTAATTCGCCACCAGTAGTAAAGTTAATATCTTTGAGAGATGCTTGATTTTTTAGTTCTGATTCTGGGAAATAATTTGTCATAGTTGCCCCTTAGTTTTCCAGTTTTTCAGGTGAGATAAGGCTACAGTGCGAATTAAATTGTGTTGTCTTAAAAGCAAATCATCGTTAATTACTTCTTCTTCAAGTAAGTAGCGATCGCGCAACGCATCTAAAGCTATTTCTTGCCGCTCTCCATCTAACCCGAAACGTGCCAAAGTTTTAAGATAAAAACTTTCTGGTACGGCGCGACGATATACGGAACTAAAGCTTAATAGTAAATAAGCATGGGGGACATCTTTAGCTAGGCGATCGAAGGTTTTTTCAATTTGCTGTTTTACTGCTCTTTGTAAGTTGCGATTGTAGCGATCGAGCTTTAAAGAATCTGCTGCTGATTCAATTTCTGGTTGTTGCTTAATCTGCTCAACTTGTTCTATTTCATGCCCATATTGTTTCCAATATGCGATAACATTGCGGTTGAAAGGATGGTTGAGAATTTCTCCGGCGATCGCTCTTAATGCTAAAGGATGTCCTTCATAAGCAGCACCAATTCTTTCTAAATAAGTTTTGGCAGGTGATTCCGTACTAACATCTAACCCGGTTTTGTGAAAAAACTCTAACTGTTCTCCTTGGGTAAATCCGCGCAAAGATTGACAATACCAAAAGGTTGGATAACGCAAACCAACAACTTCTAATTGCCCTGGTAAATCTTGAGATGTGAGAATGATGCGACTCTGGCAAGAATTTGTAGATAGCAAACTTTGAAAAAAATTCTCCCACCACCGATCCTTAAAATTACTCCATCCCGTTTCTGCATCTCCTTCTAATATCAGTTCTAGTGAATCGATGACTAATAAATAGCGATTTTGCCGCAACTGACTGACTACCCAAAGCAGTAACTGCTGTGGCTCTTTACGATTTTCTGGCGTGACAGTTTCTCCCCACCCGGTCAGTAATTGATCTGCTACATTAATAAAATCTGTATTTTCCTGATTGTCAAAATTTATGCGGAATACTTGGGGAAAATCGCCTTGTAACTGCATCGCCAATCTATGGGCTAAAGCAGTTTTTCCGATGCCAGTAATGCCAGTGAGGATGAGGATTCTACAGGCTCCTTGAAGTTTAGCACTCAACTGGGTAAGCAGTTGCGATCGACCCACCCAGCCATCATCATCATCAAGATAAGAATTAATCTTAGCTGAATGCTCAATCAAACTACGATCGACAATTTCTTCCCAGTTATCCAGTCCGACAGCTTTACAAATATTGCTAAAAGCAGCTTCTTGAATTGGTATCCTTCTCCAAAATCGTTTTAAAGTTGCCTTGGAAGTATTAGCCAATCCCCACCAAGCATCCTCTGTTTTTGACCAGCCTCGCTTTTGTCTCAATTCATCAACCCTTTCTAGCCCTTGGATAGATGCCCTGAAAGTATCCATCACTTCGATCTCCTAGCAGGCTTTTGATTAACATCTATTGTGGCTCATGTTGGCTCACCCTTAACTCGATGACAAATTGAGCCAAAGACTGAACCATAAAGCTGTGTTCGCTAGTGCTGTAATTAAGTAGAAGCCTTAATGAAGTAAATAATGATACTACCCTTTTTCAGGGTGTAGAAGACATTAACGGTTTTTTTCTGATCAAAAATGCTTGCTGAGGCGATCGACAAACTAACTAAGTCGATCGCAAACAGAAGCTCTGTTTTGCCTAACCAGGAAATCAATCTACCATGAGTCAATTAAAAGTTCGCTCCCTGTTCCTAACTTCGATTATCACAACAATTTGCTCCTTATCTGCTATTGATAAACCAGCTGAAGCTGGTACTTTGTATAGGGGTTGGAATTATGCAATTGATTCCTTTAACGATGCTACAGCACGCCTTTGGTCTGGAGGGCCTACCGACGTGGGCGGCAATATTTTTGAAATCTTTGGTCTTGCCATTAAAGATGATGTTGCTGCGGGTAAAATTTCCGTAGCAATAAATGCTAACCTACCCAAACAAGGAGCTACCGTTCCCTATGCTACGGGATATGGTCACACTGGCTGGGGCGATATGTTTTTCCACACTCGTAGCGGCACATTTGGGATTAACTTTACTACCAACAATGACTCTGCTGCTCGCACAACTGGTGTGTATAAAAATGTCACCGCAAAAAGTGTTGCTTTAGCCAATGATGGTTGGCCTACAAATAGCGCTTATACTAATTTTGTCAACAGTCATGGGGGAAGAGCAACAATGGGAGATTTAGCTCAAAGCGCTTCTCCCTTTGGTAATTCAACTAAAAGTTTGATTGCTTCTGGAAACAAGATTGGTGATATTTTTGCTGCCGATTTTAGAGGTCTTGATTTCGGTCGCTTCGGAGCCAGAGGAACCCACACTTTTGGGTTTAGTTTTGCCCGGTCGCTGTTACCTACTGGTGACTTTATCGCTAGCTTGTTTCAAGAATGTTTTAATGATGCGATCGCGTTGAAGGGATTTTTACCTGCAATAAAACCACCAGTACGACCTCAACCACCTATTAACCACAATCCACCTATTAACCACAATCCACCTATTAACAATAATCCACCTATTGACGATAATCCGCCTAAAAACATTGACCTAGAACCAGTGAGCGTACCTGAACCAAGTTCTATGCTAGCACTTGGGGCTTTTAGTGTTGTTTTGTTGTTAGAAAGGAAAGGTAAATCAACCAAAAGTGTTACTTCTAAGCCCTAGTTAGTTTCTGAAGTTTAAATTGCAAGTTAGGGCTAAATAATTACTGGAGCGATCGCATTTTTCAGAAAATGGGAAATGCGATCGCTCTTTTTGAATCACAGACAAATTAACAATCCAATTTTGGATACCAAATGATGATGGTAGGGACAGGGCATAATTAATATTTGCAACTTTTCCAATGTATCTATGATGCCGTGTCCCTACAGTGCCATAATTTAATTTATTATGTACATAATAATTCTTTCTGATGGCATATAACCCGAAAAAACATCATCGGCGTTCTATTCATCTGCCGGGATATGATTATACTCAACCTGGAGCTTATTTTATTACAATTTGCACCTACAAACGGCAATGTTGGTTTGGAGATGTGGTGAAGGGAAGAGTGAGGTATAATCATTTGGGTTCCATTGCTTATAGTTTTTGGCAAGCGCTTCCTCGACGGTTTCCCCACATTGAATTAGATGCTTTTGTTGTGATGCCAAATCATTTGCATGGGATTTTAATTATTTGCGATCGCGCTAACCAAATCCAGCTAGATAACATACCAAAGCAAGAACAATTTGGCAAACCTGTTGCAGGTTCTATCCCAACCGTAATTCGTTCTTTTAAAGCAGCAGTTACCAAGCGAATTAATCTGATGCGTAGCACTCCAGAACCTCTGGTTTGGCAATCTAATTATTATGAAAGTATTATTCGGATTGAAACGGGGTTGAATAAGGTTAGACAATATATTATTAATAATCCTCTTCACTGGGAAATTGATAAGGAGAATCCCAAATATCATACATCTGAAAAATTGGATTTGAATTTAGATTTTTGAATCCCCATTAACTGTAGGGACACGGCATCAGAGATATTTGGGACAACTGGAAAATATTAATGATGCCGTATTAACTGTAGGGACACGGCATCAGAGATATTTGGGACAACTGGAAAATATTAATGATGCCGTATTAATTGTAGGGACACGGCATCAGAGATATTTGGGACAACTGGAAAATATTAATGATGCCGTATTAATTGTAGGGACACGGCA
>NZ_JBHFNQ010000122.1:0-22616 GCF_041929345.1 Floridaenema aerugineum BLCC-F46 | reverse complement strand
GGCTTTCTAGGATACTTGCCTTCACTCACAAGGTTATGAAGTTGTCAGTACCAAGGATTTAAGTGCTTCTCAACCTATTGGTTACTTGATACTGCTAGTCGTCCCCCGATTTCTCGGTTTTGACTAAACGAATCGCACTTTATAGCTGCATTTACACCACGCTCGTAGTATTCAACTGCAATTGGTAAAGTACCACCGTTGGATCGGAAATAGCCAGAGTTGGTGGCAAATGATTGATCGACCCAGCGATCGACTACTGTTTGATTATTAATACGAACTCGAACACCATCATCAGATTGAGTTGTAATCTTATACAAACCAGGCGCTAGATAACGTTGAGTCGTCATCCGAGCCGAAAAGTAGTCTGAGGGTACATTACTATTAGGAGAACCATTGCCCCAGTTGCGAGAAAAACCCTGGCTACCATCTCCCAAGTTTTCCACAAAGACTGGAGTACCTGCTAAGTCGATATTATTGAAATACTCAGCCCTCCAATTATTCGTAGGAATTTGAGTTTGTCCTTGTCCTGCTGTCGCACTCAAACTATAACTACCTGTAGAATTTGCACTATAACTGGTAGCCCTTACCAAATAATTAATCCCTGATTGTGTGGTAAAACTTAACCGGGAGTTAGTCCCACCACCAGAGTCATCATCAAACTGAATCACTTGTCCAGTGCTTTCATTGACCAGTTGCAGATAGGTGTCAAAGGCAGTGGAACTCATATTCAGTTGCACTTGTTGACCAGCACTAACTCCAGTCAGGCGATAATCATCCGCAAACATTCCACTGCGGGTAGGGTTAGCCAAATCAGTGTTACTCAGTTGTCCACTTTGAGTTTGGTTAATGCTAAGACTAGCGATCGAGTTCACTGGTGTTGAAGTGCTTTGTGATGTCGCACTCAAACTATAACTACCTGTAGAATTTGCGCTATAGCTAGTAGCTCGTACCAAATAATTAATCCCTGATTGTGTGGTAAAACTCAACCGAGAGTTAGTTCCACCACCAGAGTCATCATCAAACTGAATCACTTGTCCAGTGCTTTCATTGACCAGTTGCAGATAGGTGTCAAAGGCAGTGGAACTCATATTCAGTTGCACTTGTTGACCAGCACTAACTCCGGTGAGGCGATAATCATCATAGAAACTATTTGAGCGTAAAGGATTATATCCATCACTGCTGTCTAAATTATTAACTACTGTGGAATTTCCACTAATAGTTGAAGTAGATTGTTCGATTCCAATAGCCTCCTGATTTAACGTAACAGTCGCCGTATCATCCTCACCCTTCAACCCCAGAAGTTCACCTGCACTTATCGTCTGACCTTGCACAACTCGCGCAAAAATATCTCCTTCATCCCCAGCAGCATCAGAATCATTAATCTTTGAGTCAATAAAATGCCCCGTTTCTTCCAGCAACACACTCGTAATCGCATCTAAATTACCAGCATTTTGCTCAACAAACTCTTTCGCTAAATAAATCGTATTCGTCACACTAGCAAACGCGCCATTCGCCCCATTAATCGCCGCAGATGGCAGAATTTCAATTGCTGGTAGCTGACTAAAATTACCTTTAGCAAACTCTTGAACTAAATTACTAAATACCTCAGCATTCCAATCATTATCGAAAGCGCGATTCATCTTGGCATTGAAATCTGTATCTTTCGCCAGACCTTTCAAATTATTTTGAGCAGATTGTATCGCCTGCTCTAAGATTGGATGATTACTGTTTAATAAAACCTCCCCAGTTAACTCATCTACTGATGATTTATTTGTCTTTAAACTATCAGATTCTTGTCCTAATGGCGATGCACAAAGCAGCATCAAACTTGAATTACCGCTCAATACTAAACTTTTTGTATCTATTACCTCTTGACTAACTTCTCCTAATATGTGGGGGGGGGGAAGATAGCTGTTTATTTAGCAATTTTGGCGAAAATTCATCTGTTGGTTGGAGATGCAAACCTGAATTAGTAAGCGGCGAAAAAGGTTGTGGAAAGCTATTAGTTGAATCTGAATCAAACATAAAAAAATCCTGATCAGAGCGTTTGATTACACAATAGCTTCAGAGCAGTAGGTTTTGATAAGAGTAATTTTGCGGAAATATAAATTTCTCGTATTTCTGCGTAAACGCCAAGATTTTTGTGAATTTTTTGCGTAATTACTTGTAAATTAAGTAAAATTACCAAAATTTCATTACAAAAAGCCTACTTTATCAGAGTAGGAGAAAAGATAGAAAGCAACTTACTTTTACGAAAGTTACTTTTTCAGGACTTACACAAGTGTCATATTTGAATCGAATTGTAGGGTGCGTCAGACACTAAAACCCTGATTCTTTCAATCAAATTTACTGTCTGACGCACCCTACTGATTGTGCCAGTTGCGTAAGTCCTATTTTTATCAATATAACCAAGGAATTAACTTCTTGACTTTTTGCCGATATTCTGCATATTCGGGAAATTTCTCACTTAACCAAGCTTCTTCTTTACTCGCCTTCGCATTAAAAAAGATAAATATAATTAAAACGCCTAATAAATGAGACAAACTCATTTGAAAAATTGCCCAGCTAAGTGTTAAAAAAATCAACCCGCTATAAAGAGGATGGCGCACTAAACTATAAATTCCTGTTTGCACTAATTCCCCATTTTCTTTAGGATAAGGTAAAGGTGTTAACTGTTTTCCTAAATCTATTAAACCTTTGCCTAAAAATACTAAGGCGATTAATACTAAAACAGCGGCGATACCCCAAGTCACATACAAAAAATTAGATGAGTTAATTTCTAACCAAGTTGGGCGGTAAACGGGTAAAAAAGGAAAAACTATAATTAGCAAAGCTTGAATAAAAAACCAATATTCGCCTTTATTGCCTGTTCGTAAACCTTCTAGAGAAAAGCCCCAGTCTGATAACAGTTTCATAGTTCCGGTAGGTAAGAATTAGATTTTTAATTTTGACTTCTGGCAAAAGTTGGAAATCTCGGATTTTTTACCACAGATGTCCACAGATAAACACAGATGAACACAGATAAGCTGCTACGCACCTAATTTGAGAGCCAAATTTTACCTTTTTCTTGTGGGGTGGGCATCTTGCCCGCCGCTTTATTGGATTTAAATGCGTAGCACCTTATATAGGGAGATTGTCGGCTTTTGCCAGAAGTCTATTAATTGTAGGACTTACGCACTAACTCTATATATGGTGGAACGGTGCGTTACACTGGCGTTAACACACCCTACGAATACAGCCTTTGCGTAAGTCCTAAATTGTTTATTCTAACCAAGGGCGGCTTGCTTGTTCTAATTTGGCGACTTCTTCTTCTGTCATTTGCCAATTTAAAGCGCCTGCGTTTTGTTTAGCTTGTTCGGCAGTTTTTGCGCCGGGAATGGGGATGACGTTACCTTGGGCGATTAACCAATTTAGGGCGACTTGGGCGGGGGTGCGATCGTACTTATTCCCAATTTCCCGCATTAAACTAATTAAAGGAGAGATCTTTTCTAACCCACTTTTACTAAAACGAGAATCAGTTTTTCTCGCCCCAGTTGGTTGGTTATTATTCTCAGGAACATACTTTCCAGTTAACAAACCTTGCGCCAAAGGACTGTATGCCAAAATTGTAACACCTAATTCCTTGGCAGTGGAAATAATTCCTTTAGTTTCTACTTTGCGGGAAAGTAACGAGTAGCGCACTTGATTTACTGCTAAAGGTACACCAAAATCAGCTAAATATTGATGTGCTTGGCGCATTTCTTCAGCCGAATAATTGCTGACTCCTATTGCTTTGATTCTGCCTCTTCTGTATTCTTCAGCTAAAGCTTGCATCAAAGTTTGTTGACTCAGAAAAAAGGTAAAAGGCCAGTGAACTTGATAAAGTTCTACTGAGTCCAGCTGCAAACGTCTTAAACTAGCTGTTAAAGCGTCGGAAACTGAACCTCCCGTAAATCGCCAAGGAAAAGGGCCAAATTTTGTGGCTATTTGCACGGGTTTATCAGTTTCTTTGATGAATTGTCCTAGCAATTCTTCGGAAACTCCATTGCCGTAAACTTCCGCAGTATCAAAAAAGTTTACCCCCGCATCTACTGAAGCATGAAAAGCTTCCCGTAACTGTTCGGAACCGTAATCTTTGCCGTAACTCCAAAACAGTTTATCACCCCATGCCCAAGTTCCCACACATAAGGGTGTGACTGCGGGGCCATTTTGTCCTAAAGTGATGGTTTGCACGGCTGTCTACCTTTTCTTTACATTTCTTCATACTCTTTTAGTGTATCGTCAGGGAAGGCAGGGGGGCAGAGGGCAGAGGGGAGGAGAATTCAAAAGTTAAGGGCGGGTTTTGTGGTTAACTCTTCTACGGTGACTACAGACTTATCTGCTCTCACCCACCCCTACAACTTATATCTTTCCCAATTCCCAGTCCCTAGAACAGCAAAAATATTATCTTAAGATCAGTGGACTTATTAGTAATTAGACTTTTAGAAAAATGGCAACAGGTGATTTATCTAATTCGCAAGTAAATGAAGTCAAGCAACCACTTCCCAAACTTAATTTGCTGACGATGTTTCGGTTGGCATTATTTCAAATGGGATTAGGTATTTTGGCAGTTTTAACGCTGGGAGTTCTCAATCGAGTCATGATTGATGAGTTAGCTATTCCCGCAACTATTACAGCGGGAGTATTAGCAATTTCTCAGTTTATGTCGCCAACCAGAGTTTGGTTTGGTCAAATGTCTGACAACAAAACCATTTTTGGTTTTCATCGCACAGGTTATGTTTGGATTGGTGCTGCTTTATTTACTTTGATATTATCTTTAGCAGTGCAGGTTGTTTGGCAATTAGGTGGTTTAGTGCAAGCTAACGGACAATGGTCTTGGACAATTTCTACTATTGCTTGGACTGCTTTAGCTGGGTTAGTTTTTGCTTTTTACGGAATTGCAAGTAGTATTAGTTCTACTCCTTTTTTCGCTCTTTTGGTAGATGTTTCTGATGAGGACGATCGCGGAAAGTTAATCGGTATTGTCTGGTCAATGATGACTGTGGGAATCGCGGTAGGCGGAATTACCAGCAAGATTTTACTCAGAAGATTAGAAAATAATGCTTCTTTGGACGTTGTGCGATCGTCAATTAGCTGGTTTTTTATTGTTGTTCCGGCAATTGTTTTAGTCCTGGCAATCATCGCTACTTTTGGAGTTGAGAAAAAATATTCTCGCTATACTTCTCGATCGCATTTAATCGCTAGAGAAGATAGCATTACTTTAGGAAAAGCACTGAAAATATTAACAGCAAGTCGGCAAACAGGGTTATTTTTTACCTTTTTGCTGGTGATGACAATTAGCTTATTTATGCAAGAAGCTGTTTTAGAACCTTACGGTGGCGAAGTATTTGGTTTGTCAATTGGGCAAACTTCTTTGTTAAACACTTTTTGGGGAATTGGAATGTTAATGAGTTTGGGGGCTACAGGGTTTTTGATTGTCCCTCGACTCGGTAAGCAAAAAACTACTAAATTTGGTTGTTTATTAGTGGCAGTTTGCTTTATTTTGATTATTGGATCTGGATTTACTGGTAATGCCCAAGTTTTCCAAGGTACATTAGTTTTGTTTGGTTTGTCTGCTGGTATTGCTACTACTGGCGCACTCAGTTTAATGTTAGACTTAACCGCAGCAGAAACGGCTGGGACTTTTGTCGGTGCTTGGGGATTGTCTCAAGCAATGGCAAGGGGAACGGCAACGCTAACTGGTGGTGCAGTTTTGGATATCGGTCGGACTTTGTTTAAAGTTCCAGTCTTAGCTTATGGATTGGTGTTTGCTTTGCAAGCGGTGGGAATGTTACTGGCAATTTGGTTGTTAAGTCGAGTCAATGTCCAAGAGTTTCGCACTAGTGCTAATAAAGCGATCGCAACTCTCATGCAAAACGACCTAGACTAAATATAACTTTTGAGCCAAAATTGTCCTAAACTATTTGGTGATTGGTAATTAGTTAATCATCAATAGCTATTACCGATCGCCAAGTTCCCAGATTTATCTAGGAAAAAATGTAAAATCTCAAACCTAAAATCAAAATCAATGGCTGACTTTTGGACGGAAATATATAATTTTGCTCAAACAACAACCGCGAGAATAGGAACTAAATTGTTGGCAGATTATGCTCAACTAAAACCAGATTTCAAAGCTGATGGAAGTTTGGTTACTCAAGCTGATAAATGGGCAGATCAAGAAATTCAAAATGCCATTTATGACCATTTTCCCAGTCACGATGTCTTAACTGAAGAAGGATCTCATGTCTTTTCTGGTGCAGAATGGTGTTGGGTAATCGATCCGATCGATGGCACAACTAATTTTACTAGAGGAATTCCGATTTGGGGAATTTCTTTAGGTTTAGTTTACCAAGGAATGCCAATTTTTGGTTATGTACATTTTCCCAACACTAATCAATCTTTTCATGGTTATTGGTACGGAGATTCTCAAACTAATGAATCTAATGGCGCATTTTTAAATAATATCCCAATTCGTACTAGTAAAGATGAGCCTAGCAATAATCACTTTTTTAATCTTTGTTCCCGCAGTACAGAAGTCTTGCAAAACAATATCCCTTGTAAAATTAGGATGTTGGGTGTGACAACTTATGATTTTCTTTCTGTTGCTACTGGCGCAGCTTTAGGCGGTGTGGAAACTACCCCAAAAGTGTGGGATTTAGCAGGAATTTGGCCCATTGTTCAAGCTGCTGGGGGTATTTTTGTTAATCTGGGAGAGGAATCACCTTTTCCGTTACAAGAGGGGGAAGATTATGGCGATCGATCTTATCCCACTTTAGTAGTCAGTCGCCCAGAATTAATCCCAACCTTTAAACCTTTGGTAGAATTTTTAGGGAAAAGGTGATTGGGCACTGGGTACTAGGGAAAGCTTTATTGTTTAAATCATTGGTTCCTTATCGCCAATTTATCGAG
The DNA here is from genome assembly GCF_041929345.1 of Floridaenema aerugineum BLCC-F46. Lineage (NCBI taxonomy): Bacteria > Bacillati > Cyanobacteriota > Cyanophyceae > Aerosakkonematales > Aerosakkonemataceae > Floridanema > Floridanema aerugineum. The sequence continues at coordinate 15,689 of NZ_JBHFNQ010000122.1, read as the reverse complement.
GATAAATAGTGATGGATAACAAGTTACAAACCAAGTTAGAATACCCCTTAAAAGAAGCTTTACTCAGATTGTCAATATCTCCGGTAAAAGCAGATAGAGAAGCTATTGCTAGATTAGAAAGAGAAACAGGTAAGGATATTCAAAGAATAATTCAAGATTTGGATAGTATTGATATTACGATCCAAGCTATAGAAGAGAAATTGCAGTTTTCTTCCCACAAAATGAGGCTACTATTTTGGGGTCTGTCCTTTGGTTCATTGGTGGGAATTGTCGCTTTATTTGTGCTACCTTGGGAAAAATTAGCAGTAGCGATCGCACTAGGTTTTCTTTTTGGTATTTCTGTCGCCTTTCGCCGTTCTTAAGAGGTGTAAATTATGGAAACGCAAACTCTCAAACGTTCCTATACCCCCGAAGAATATTTAGAACTAGAAGCAAAAGCAGAGTATAAAAATGAGTATCGAGATGGGGAAATTGTACCAATGGCAGGTGGAACTAGTAATCATAATAAAATAGTAGGTAATTTTTTCGCTTTCTTGAAGTTTGCTTTGAGAGGGCAAAATTACAATATTTATTTTGTTGATATGCGTTTGTGGATACCTCGTTATCGTCAATATACTTATCCTGATGTAATGGTAATTGAAGGCGAACCTATTTATACAGGAACGAATACAACTACTGTAACTAATCCCTCATTAATTGTTGAAGTTTTATCTAAAAGTACGAAAAATTACGACCAAGGAGATAAGTTTCTTTATTATCGATCGATTCCTGAATTTAAAGAGTATATTTTAATAGACCAAACCAAATATTATGCCATGCAATATAGTAAAACGCTTGATGGAAAATGGTTATTAACTGAGTATGAATCAGAAAATGCAACTGTACAATTAAGCTCAATAAACTTACAAATTAACCTCAACGACATTTACGAACAAGTCAACTTTAATGATACCGAAGAATAGTTCGTTGTTCCCACTGAGCGTGGGAATAGCGCTGAAGCGCAACAACGTACAATTAATTTGACCACAGGAAATCAGCGACGGGTTGATCCTTTTTTAATGGCAATTCTGAATCAAAGTTTAGTAATATAGTTTTTTGGACTAAACTATTATCTAAACGTCTAGCAACGCGACTAGGAATACCATAACCATACACTAAATGTCCTTGTCCAGCTAACACAATTACTGTATAATTTGGATTATCTTTAACAAAATTGGCAATGCTTTCCGCCATTGTTTCATCCCAAAGCACTTGTGCTAAAAAGAATCTTTCAAAACTCGCACTGGAACCATGTCCACCTTGTTGATGTTGATTAAAAACCTCTAACAACATTTGACGATAGGCGGCGTTATCTGTGCGAACTTCAGAAATAGGAGGAATGTATTTTTTGTCTTCTGCTGTAAGACTTTCTAATCCTTGACGGGAAACTTTGCGGGTGACTTCGCTGGGAGTATTTAAAGCTAAAACGGGGATGAGATTTTCTTTCGCAAAACGCAGAATGGGGGCGTAATATTCCCAAGGAAAACCCCAACGTTGTTGATATTCAGTTTGGGTTAAAAGTTCTTGTTCGGTGATTTTTCCAGCTAGGTATTGATCGATCGCCCCCTGAAAAGGACGCTGAAACATTTCCATTGCGATCGCAATTTTCGGCTTTTTCGCATAAAGTTGTTGAATAATCTCTAACTGCGCTTTATGATCTGCTTCGCTAGTATGAGTTTCTCCTAAATAAACCACATTTGCTTTGGTTAGATTCTGGAAAAATTCTGGCGTTGTGTAATTTTGTTGGGATACCGGACTAGATATTTTTTGGGCGTTTGCTATTGGGGTACAAAATAAGTTAATTCCTAAGAAACAGGCGCAAAATAACGCTAATTTGTTTTGGTTCATAATCTTTTTTTACTACGCAGATGAAAGCAGATAAACGCAGATAAACGTAGATGAAATAATTAATTTTAAACTTCTACCTTTTACCTGTCCCTGATTTACTCATAAACAGCAATAAATTCCTCACACTCACTCAGTTTTCTGATTAACATAATTCTACTTTCTGGCTTGATAGTCGCTACAATTTATGGCATCTTCGGTGTTAGCAATTGAAGGATGCACTGTACATTTCAGGCGATAGTCAGCAGTGAAAAACTGACAACCTGTACAGGGGATTTCGTGCATTTTTTTGGCTCTGGAGACGCTATCAGAAAAAGCTGAGAACAAACTCCAAGCAATCATAACTACTAATGACCATGCTAAAACAAAGCAGATCGGTACTAAATAGGGTTGAATGGCATGAACTAGGGGATAAAGCAGTTTAAACACGGCTACTTACTGCTGATGAATGACGAATGTGTACTATCCCACATTTTATCTATTTATCTAGAATTGACACTCTTACCGTCGTAGGGGTAATTCATGAATTACCCCTACGCTCTGTGTCCGTTGTAAAGACTTTAGTCTTTACCATGCCACAAAACACGGCTAAAGTCCTGACAACGATCGCTTTTCTTACACTCCTGCATGACCTAAAGCTAAACCAGCTACCAACATTCCTAAAACTAAGAAAGGTTGGGCGCTTGCTTGATATTTTACGTCGTTTTTCAAGGGGTCGCGCAGGAAATACATATCTTGGAAAGTGATTTGCGGGATGACTAACAACATCAAAATTGTGGCAGACAAGTTCTGATGAATATAAACCAAGTAGCCAGCAATTCCAATTTGGAAAATGTCAATCATTAACACGCAAATCCAAGCAGCAGTGGTGACTCCGAACATTACTGGCAGAGATTGTAAACCCAGTTGTTTGTCACCTTCCACACTTTTGAAATCATTAACAACCGCAATTCCTAAACCTGCTAAACTGTAGAATAGCGTGAGAATTACAATTGTGGCATTGAGGTCGCCAAATAATGCGTGACCTGCCCACCAAGGCAAAGCAATGTAACTGGCACCGAGAGCATAATTGCCCAACCAGCCATTTTTCTTTAACTTTAAAGGTGGTGCAGAATAAATGTAAGAAATGAAAGAACCACCGATCGCTAAAACTGTAATTGTCGGGAAATCATGACCTGCCCACAAATCTAACAAATAAGCAACTCCAATTCCTCCTAATAACAACACCCAAACTTGAGTGATGACTTGGGGAATAGAAATTGCCCCGGAAGGAATGGGGCGATAGGGTTCGTTGATTGCGTCGATTTCGCGATCGTAAAAATCATTGATGGTTTGGGTGTATCCTGCTAACAACGGCCCAGACATTAACATACAAGCAGCCGCAATTAATACATTTTCTAACGTCCAGGTGTAGTTACCAGAAGAAGCCGCACCACAAACGACTCCCCAAATTAAGGGAATCCAAGTAATTGGCTTCATCAGTTGCAGGCGAATTTTCCAAATGTTAGTCTCCCCAGATGCCGCACCTTTCATGCCCAGCATTTGCCGAGTTTTAGCACTGCGACTCGCCGCGAGTTCCGCCTCAGTGTTGGGTTGAACATCTACTGGTATTTGTTCGGTTTTTTCTGGAGTAAGTTCAGGTTGTGTGAGGTCAGACATTGCTGCTACTAGATTTTCTAGTTAGAAGGAAAGAATTAAATAACTGTTTTGGAATTTTGCGCCCCTAACTGATTGTCCACTCAATTGGGGAGGTAATTCAATATTGTGGCGTTGATCTCCGGCTTCCACAGTAACTTCCGGGCCATGTTGGGTAAGTTTAACGTGCTTTTTGTCAAACCCTGGCAAAAATAATTTTACTTGCTTTGCTGCCAAGTCAATTTCCATTGGTTTGGGAACCATTGCCGCTTGGCGGAAATCAGGCAAAGCATCTATTAAAGGTTGCCAGTCTTCACCCACACGGTTAGGAATATTGCTAATTTTTAGGGGTGCAAATTCAGAAGTTACCGTATTAGTAATGGCAGATTCGCGATCGAACTTCTCGTAAACTTGTTCTAAGTTTTCTGCAATTTCCGCAACCACAGTATCCGGCAAAATCGCTTGATTGAGAATTACCCCACCAACAGTTAAACCCACTTGTTGAGCACTACCCCAAAAATATTTAGCTGTAGCAATGCTGCTTGGGTCGCCTGTAGTTACTAAGTAAACCGCTACTCGATGGGGGTCGGCAATTGCTTTTTTACCTTCCTCTAAAAGATTAGTGGCTTTGTTAGATTGGGACAAGTTTTCTGGGGTCAGGCTAATATTTAGAACTGCACTAGCAATTGGTTGCAGAAAGGGCAAAAGAGTTTTACCCAAATCAGAATTGCTAAAAATCGTCTGGAAGCGACGCAGATACCAGCTAAGAATTTCTGGCATTCCTAACATTCGCAATGTGTTTTGATCTCCGATGCCATCGTAGACGATCGCATCATATTTGCCGCTTTTATCATACTCGCGGATCTCATTGAGAGCCAAAGCACTATCCATTCCGGGTAGGACTCCCAACTCTTGACCGTAGACTTCTTTAATTAACGGCATCCGCAAATATTGCGCTTCCAGGTTTTTCACATCTTCCCAACTGCGTTCTAGCAGCAAGGAAGTCTGAAACTGAACCCCATATAAATTGGGGCTCAGTTCCTGTGGTTCTGAGCTCAAGGTAGCACCCAAAAGCAGCCCAAAAGCTGGACTTGTGTCCTGTGTTGCCAGGAGAACTTTTTTCCCCTGAAGGGCTAGCTTTTTCGCAGCTGCGATCGCAACTGTTGTCCGACCTGTACCACCTTTGCCCAAAAAAGTCAAAATTAGCGACATTTGTCTTCCTTATGGGGTTACACGGGCTTTATTTCATCCTCAAAGAACCAAGTGGTAAAATTGTCCTCAAACTGGACAACTACACCGACTCCGCTGCCATCTACCATTTTGAATTCTTTGATTGTCCCGATCTTACCTAAACGACTAATCACGTTTGCTGGGGCTTTATCCCTAAGACGGCGTACCTGCACTTTTTGACCGATTTCCATTCCAACTCCAATCTATCAACCATACACAGTCTAAAGGTACTGTGGCACTTGGGCAATGGGTTTTGGGGAGATGGGGAGATGGGGAAGTTGATTAACTCTCCTGACGAGAAACTCTCCTGACGAGAAACTCAAAACTCTCCCCACCTCCCCACCTCCCCACCTCCCCAATCAATTGCCAAAATCCGAATAAAATCTTAACCTAATACGTTAAGTGAGCAGTCGATCGCTTCGGAAACATGGCTTAGTAGTAACCATAAATACTTGTTTAAATACATCTTCTAGCCACTTTCTAGACGATCGGAACACTGCTATACTGTCTAACTTTAGTAGGAAAAACCGATTTAGTGGCTCGGAACTGAATCTAAACAAGGTCAAAGCTGGAAGCAACTAACTCAGTTTTTCGCGGAGTGTGGTGTGTTGATTGTGAGTGAGGAAACAGGCATTGCTGAGGTCAATGAGAGGAGTTGCCCGAAAAGCAGAAAGGTTAAGCAATAAGCTACCGATTAATGCTTTATGGCGGGCTAAGTTGGATCTACTCAGGGCGCTGGTAATACGAGACTTGGAGGCGCGGCACAAAGGGTCTGTTTTGGGCAATTTGTGGCCTTTACTCAACCAGTTGTCACAATTGCTGATTTACACTTACGTTTTTTCTATTGTTTTAAAAGTCAAGTTGCCCTTACATGGACTACCAGAGAGCAACCTTTCTTTTGGAATATGGATCTTTGCCGGATTAATTCCTTGGAATGCGTTCGTGGGCGGGTTATTACCAGCAGCTAATTCGGTAATTAATCAACCTAATTTAGTCAAAAAGGTAGTGTTTCCTCTGGCTTTGTTGCCATTGGTTCCAGTTCTGTCTGCCTTTGTGGAAAGTACGCTAGGAATGATGTCTTTAATCGTTTTAGTAGCACTGACAACAAAGACAATTCATTTTACCCTTTGGCTGTTACCACTAATTTGGATTCCCCAGTTACTTTTGACTGCGGGTTTAAGTTATTTGGTGGCAGGATTAACAGTTTTTCTGCGAGATATACCGCAAACTTTGGTAGTTTTAACTAATTTATGGTTTTATTTGACTCCCATCGTTTATCCGATTACTGTGATTCCTGAAAAGTTCCGACAATGGGTATTTTGGCTAAATCCAATGACTTCGATCGCAGAAATTTATCGAGAGTTAATTTTAAGCGGCACAGTCAAGCATTTAGGAGAATGGGGAATCGTTTCTCTGTTCTCTTTAATAGTATTTTATGGCGGTTTATCGGTCTATCGGCGCTTGCGTTGTGCCTTCGCTGATGTTCTCTAAATTCAAATCAAAAACCCCATAAAAAAATTCGCTTGTCCTCTGAAAATTAGTTTTTAATCATAGCGGCAATTCCATGACTGAAATCGTAATTTCTCTCCAAAACGTCTCGAAATGCTTCAAGCGTTACGCTCGTCCTGTCGATCGCTTAAAAGAGTTATTATTACCAGGGAAAACTCAAGGTCAAGAATTTTGGGCACTGCGAAATTTGAATCTAGACATTCCTCAAGGGCAAACTTTGGGAATTGTCGGACGCAATGGTTCTGGTAAAAGTACATTACTGCAAATCATTGTTGGTACACTCACCCCCACCAGCGGCGAAGTTCATGTTAACGGTAGAGTCGCCGCATTGTTAGAATTAGGTAGTGGTTTTAACCCAGAATTTACTGGCAGACAAAATGTATTTTTTAACGGTCAATTGATGGGTTTAAGCTATCAGGAAATAGGCGAAAAATTTGATGAAATCGCAGCTTTTGCAGATATCGGAGATTTTATAGACCACCCAGTAAAAACCTATTCTAGCGGAATGTTTGTTCGGTTGGCTTTCGCTGTTGCCACTAGCGTCGAACCGGATATTTTAATCGTAGATGAAGCCCTATCTGTAGGTGATGAAGCTTTTCAACGCAAGTGCTATTCCAGAATTCAATCAATTCGCGCCAGAGGTGGCACAATTCTCTTTGTTTCTCACTCAGCAAGTGCTGTAATTGACATTTGTGATGCCGCAATTTTAATGGATAGAGGCGAAAAGTTACTCTTCCATCACCCGAAATTTGTTCTCGATAAATATCACAAGTTAATGTATGCCCCGGAAGAAAAAGTTGCCACTTTAAGAGAAGAAATTCGGGAATTACAAAACGTAGTTAGCTACGATTCATTTAAACAGCATATTTCGGTTATCGAAAATAAGACCGTTGTTGATGTTACCTGTGAAACAGCACCGGAAAATGTTGCAGAAGCGGAAATTCGAGAATTTTTAGATCCCGAATTAGTGCCAGCAAATACTATTTCTTATGTGCCACGAGGAGCCAAAATAATTAATCCTCACATTACCATGCTTGATGGTACAGTAGTCAATAACTTAGTAGGCAGAAAAGAATACATTTACACCTACTCGGTTGCCTTTGTGAAACCAGCCGAACAAGTGCGGTTTGGAATGTTAATTAAAACTGTCAGCGGTTTAGAACTCGGAGGTGCTTCCTTTACTGCTTCTTCTCAAGAAATTTATCAAGTTGAACCGGAAACAATTGTCATAGTTAAGTTCCGCTTCAAATGTTTGTTAACCCCAGGAGTGTACTTCTTAAATGCAGGTGTTACAGGTTTAGTTGATGGGCATTTTACCTTTTTGTCTAGGCATATTGATGCCGCCATGTTTAGAGTACAACCAGAGGTTAATTCCTACAGTACTGGGATTGTTGACTTAATGATTAAACCGAGTTTAACTATTAACTCGGATTTAACCGAAAAACATCGCCAAGAAATTGAAATTGCCTTGGGAGAACATTTGTGATTTGTTGTTTAGGTTGAGTAAATGGAACCGGAAACTATTAAACTAAAACAACAAGAGATCGTTGCTAAATATGGTGAATGGACTAATCATAACATTCACCTTGGCAATGGTATTTACACAATTAGCGATCGCGGGAATAATTCAGAAATTAAGGTAAGGCGAATCTTACAAATGATAGCCGATACTGTTAATAAACCTTGGGAACAGTTGCGAGTTTTGGATTTAGCTTGCTTGGAAGGTTTATATGCAGTAGAACTGGCATTGCAAGGGGCGCAAGTAGTTGGAATAGAAGGAAGAAAAGCGAATATCGCTAAGGCAAATTTCGCTAAAGATATCTTAGGTTTAGATAATCTTCAGTTCGTTCAAGATGATGTGAGAAATCTCAGTAAAGCTAAGTATGGCAGTTTTGATGTAGTATTATGTTTGGGCATTTTTTACCATTTGGATCTGCCCGATGCTTTTTATTTTATGGAAAGTATAGCCCAAGTGTGTGAGAATTTGGCGATCGCAGACACCCACGTAAGCACAAACGCCGAAAAATGCTATCTTTATAAAGATCAGAAATATTGGGGTAGCAGCTATGTGGAACACAGTGTTGAAGCAACGCCGGAAGAGAAAGAAAATTCTTTGTGGGCATCATTAGATAATCAGACAAGTTTTTGGTTTACTCGCTATTCTTTTTATAACTTACTAGCAGCAGTTGGCTTTACTTCAGTGTACGAATGCCACAATCCCCCAGTAATTAATTATGAAAGAAAAAGATTAAACCAAGAAAGCGATCGCAATACATTTTTAGCAATTAAAGGCAAACAAGTTACCCTGAAAGTAACAGCAGTAGAAAAGGCACTGGATGCCCCAAAATGGCCCGAAAAAGCCGAGTTAATGCAAACAAAAGCAGGAAATTAACAATGTCTCTGACGCTGATAGTAACAGGAATGCACCGCTCAGGCACTTCGTTGGTAGCTTCATTTATTCAAGCGATCGGAGTAAACTTAGGAGAGAGATTTTTTCCCTCAGATGCCTTAAATCTCAAAGGCTATTTTGAAGACTTAGACTTTTTAGAGTTCCAAAGAGAAGTTCTCAAAAATTCTTGCCGTAGCGAAGAAATAGGTTGGCATGATTGGGGATGGACAACCAGCGAATTTTTAGATTATAGCAAGTTTTCCCAATACAAAGAAACAGCCAAAGAGTTAATCAAAAGTCGGCAAGACTATGGGGAAATTTGGGGTTGGAAAGACCCACGTACCACCCTAATGTTAGACTTTTGGCATCAGTTATTACCAGAAGTAAAATATCTATTTGTTTACCGCTATCCTTGGGATGTATTAAATTCAATTGTTCGCCCTAATTCTTTAGTATTTGCCGATCGTCCTGACTATGCACTGAAAGCTTGGGCGTTTTATAATCGACATTTGTTAAAGTTTTATCGGGAACATTCAGAGCAAAGTATTTTAGTCAATGTTAGCACCATTATTGAACAACCAGAACGATTAGTTAAACTTTTAAAAAGTAAGTTGGATTGGCAAATTCCTGATAGTGACTGGGAAGCCAAATTTAAACAAATTTACGACTGGCGGATGTTTACCAACTTACCTTGGCAGAGTTCAGTGGTAAAACATATCTATAATAAATATTCCGAATGCTTTAGCCTTTTAACCCAATTGGAAGCAGCAGCAGATTTACCCGATAATTTTTCTTTGGAATTAGCAGGATTAACGGAAGTGACGCACACTCAAGTAACAACTACATCAGCAGATGTATTAGAAAGTGAAACAGAATTTACCAATGAAGAAAACTCAGAAATTGCTGTTTCAGTGGTGATTCCTTGCTATAACCAAGGAGAGTTTATCTTAGAAGCAATTTCCAGTGTGGAAAGTTGCCAAGAAGCTGTTTATGAAATCGTCATTGTTAATGATGGTTCGACGGAACCTTTAACCAAAAAAGTCTTACAATATTTAAAAGATAACGGTTATTGGGTGATTGACCAAAGTAACCAAGGATTAGCTAGAGCGAGAAATAAAGGAATTAGCAAAGCTAGAGGACGCTACATCTTACCTTTAGATAGCGACAATCAAATTAGACCAGAATATCTCACCAAAAGTATCGAAATTCTCGATAAATTTCCTGAAATTGGAGTTGTTTACGGAGACGTGCAACTATTCGATCGCAGAAAAGATATTTTGCCCGTGCCAGATTTTGATATAAATAAACTGGCGATGGGTAACTATATTGATGCCTGTGCCGTATTGCGGAAACAAGTTTGGCTAGATTGTGGTGGTTATGATGATAAAATACCCGATAAATTAGGTTATGAAGACTGGGATTTATGGTTAGGTGCAGCAGCTAAAGGCTGGAAGTTCTATCATATTCCTGAAGTCATGTTTGATTATCGAGTCAGAGAAGATTCGATGGTTAGTCTTTGTCGAATTCCCGAAAATCACGAAAAATTAGTGCGTTACATATCTACTAAACACTTGGATATTTATAAGAGTAATTTCGCCAACATTTTGGCTCAAAAAGATGCAGCTTTGTTAAGAGAAAGACTGCGTAGCGAAGACATGGAATTTCGTTTACAAAAAGCTCAAGCTGCTTGGGAAGAAGCACGAGAGGAATTAGAACAAATTCAAGCAGCTTGGACTTCAGCAGAAGCCCAAGTTAAGCAAATTCAAACAGCTTGGGAATCAGCAGAAGCAGAAGTTAAAAAAGTGCAAGCTTTCGGGGAAATTTCTCATCAAGAATTGCACCAAATTCAAACAGCTTGGGAAGCAGCACAAAAAGAACTGCGTTTAACTCATTCCGAATGGGAAAAAGCAGAATCTCAAGTGCAAAAAATTCAAACAGAATGGCAGAAATCTCAAGAACAAACCCAAAAAATTCAAACAGAATGGGAAAAGGCGCAAGTAGTAGGAAAAGAATCACAGGCGCAAGTGCAGCGCATCCAAACAGCTTGGGAGGAAGCGCAAGAACAACTGCGACAAACTAATGCCCAATGGCAAGAATCTCAATCTCAAACAACAGAAATTCATACTCAATGGGAACAAGCACAATTAGAAATTAAAAAAATTCATGAGGAATGGGAAAAATCCCAATCTCAGTTACAACAAACTCATTTAGCTTGGGAACAAGCGCAGGAACAAACAAGGTTAATTCATGCAGCTTGGGAAGAATCTCAAGCTCAAACAAAGTTGATTTACGCTGAATGGGAAAAAGTGCAGTTGCAGTTACAACAAAGTCAGGTGCAGTTACAACAAATGCAGGGGGAATGGCAGCAAACTCAAGCCGAACTTCGCAATACTCAAGCAGAATTGCAGGAGGCGCGAAGAATTATTAGTCAAGCAAAAAGCGGTATATTCGTAAAAATTAAACAAGCATTGCTAAGGCTGAAGTAAGGAATAATTTCACCAAAAACAATTGAGCAAACATGAACAAAATTGGCGGTGTAGTTGAGAAAATTCTGCAAAGTACTAAGTCTACCCTACCACAGGGGAAACAGACAGATATTGCTGTACAAGAATCACCTTTTGTTGAAGTAACTCCTAGCGGGGAATTAATGGGTTGTTTGGATGCGCCAACTACTCATGAAGTTAATCTTAACAGCACTTTGGTTGTAGCTGGTTGGCTTTGTAGCCGCAATCGATCGATTCGCGCTTTATTGTTAGCTAGAGATGAGGCGGGGGAAGAACAAATTACATATAATGTACCTCGTCCTGATGTGGCACAAGTATTTCCTGATGTACCAAATGCTGCTTTATCAGGTTTTCGCTGGAACATTTTTTTAGGGCCTAATTTTTCGGGAAGTGTGAGGATTAAAATTGATGCGATTTTGGAAAATGGGGAAAGAATTTGCTGTTTTACCCGCTTGGTAACAGTGATTATTCCCACACCTCCAAAACCTACAAGCCTAAATCCAGTTATTTTTATTTATGGTGCTCTTAGGAAAGCTGTAGCTGCATTTAAACACGGACGTTTATCTGCTTCGCCGATGCAATGGGTGCGGAAATTGCGGCGTTATTATCAACAGTTAAAAGCTAATCCTGATGCTGCGATCGCAAATTTCAACATCACTCATCCTTGGCAATTGCAAGATCCTTATCAACGATGGATCGATCGCAATCGCTTAACGCCAAAACTCTTGGCAAAAATGAAAGAAGATGCTCAAAAACTAAAACATACTGGCGCAAAAATTAGCGTAGTTGTTCCTATTTATAACACCGATGAACTATTTCTCAAAGAGATGATTCAGTCGGTAACTTCCCAAATTTATCCTAACTGGGAATTGTGCTTGGCTGATGATGCTTCAACTAAACCTCACGTTAAAGAAATTCTTAAAAAAGCAGCGAAATCTGACTCGCGCATTAAAGTAGTTTTGCGATCGGAAAATGGTCACATTGTTGAGTCTACAAATTCGGCGATCGAACTAGCTACGGGTGAATACATCGGCTTTTTAGATCACGACGATTTGTTATCGCCAGATGCTTTGTTGCACGTTGCTGAATGTATTAATAAAAATCCCGATGTTGATTGGATTTATACTGATGAAGATAAGATAGATAATGAGCGTTATTACGATCCCCAATTGAAGGGGGATTGGAGTCCAGAAATGATGCTCACTCATAATTTTACTCAACATTTTACCGTGATTCGCAAAACTTTAATTGACCAAGTTGGGCGGATGCAAAAAGGATATGAAGGAGCACAGGATCTCGATTTATTTTTAAGGGTAAGCGAACAAACAACACCAGAAAAAGTTAAGCATATTTCTAAAGTTTGTTATCACTGGCGATGCCATGCCGAAAGTACTGCTTCTCATGGGATGCAAAAACGCTATATTTTCGATAGTGCTTATCGGGGGATCTCAGATGCGATCGCACGTCGGGGATTAAAAGCTAAACCTTTTTTACCCGCCATTGCCGAAAAAAATGGTTGGTGTTTGTACCAGCTAAAATGGGATGATTCTTTATTAGCAGAAAATCCGGTAACTATTGTCATTCCCACGCGAGATAAAGTTCAATTATTAGAAAGATGCGTCGAAAGTTTAAAAAGAACCGTCGATGAACGTTACGTTAAACTGATAATAGTTGATGACGGTTCCCAAGAAGAAAAAACTCACGAATATTTTCAGAAATTAGAAAGAGAAAACGTTTTTCAATGCCGAATCGTTCCTTCGGGAAGAACTACCGAACCTTTTAATTATGCAAGGTTAATGAATATCGGCGCAAGCTATGTTGATACTCCCTTAATGTTGCATTTAAATAATGATATAGAAGCGGTAGCTCCCGGTTGGTTAGAAGACATGGTAGGCTGGATGTCAGTAGAGGGAGTGGCAGTAGTTGGGGCGAAACTTTATTATCCCGATCGCACTATACAACACGCCGGAGTAATTGTTGGCCCCCATCATGGATTAGCGGATCATTTGTTCGATCGCTTACCCAAAGAAGAGGCAGGTTATAATGCTTTACCACACGCCACCCGCAACGTTGTCGCTGTCACTGGTGCTTGTCTTTTAACTAATACAAAATTATATCAAGAATTAGGTGGATTTGATGAAGAAAAATTCGCCGTTCAATACAACGATGTAGATTACTGTTTGCGGGTTTTTGAATCTGGCAAAAGAGTTGTTGTTACCCCCCAAGCAACCTTAATTCATGTTACCAGCGCTTCCAGAGGGAAAGAATATAACTATCAAGAACACTTGAATTTCTTGCACCGATATCCAGATTTTCGCGATCCCTACATTAACGAAAATTTAAATATCGATGACCCCTGGATGGCTGTCAATCCCTACCATTATTGTCACACAAATCGAGTCGGGAAATTAAAAGTTCTCGTCGTTACTCACAACTTAAATCTCGAAGGTGCGCCCTTAATTGTTTACAATTATGCTCGTTATTTTGCCACTGTTGGGGGTTATCAAGTAAATGTAATTTCTCCCGAAGATGGGGTTTTACGGGAGTTTTATGAAGAATTGAATATTCCAGTAAAAATAGTTCCCAAACATTTACCCCAAGCTGATGAAATGTTAGAAGAATATCGCCTGCGGTTGAAAAAATTAGGAAATAGTCTTGATTTAGCTTCCTTCGATCTAGTGGTATGTAACACCTTGACAACTGCTTGGGGGATAGAATTAGCTAAATTATTTAATGTGCCAAGTATTTGGCATATTCATGAAAGTGTTTCTCCCGAAAAAAGCTTGACAGTTTGTTTTGGAGAAGCCGATCGATTATCAATGAGGGAAGTGCTCAATGATTGTTTTGTCAACGCCACGAGAATAGTTTTTCAATCGCAAACAACGGCTAATATATTTCAATACTTGAATACGCAAGATAATTTCCGCACTTTACCGGGTGCAGTGGCGATCAAAAAAATCAATCAATTCCGCCAATCCCATAGTAAAACAGAACTTAGGGCGAAATATGCGATCGATCGAAATGCCATCTTTCTGCTGATGGTAGGAACTATTTGCGAACGGAAAGGACAGCATATTTTAGTGGAAGCGATCAAAGAGTTAACAACTCAATATCCAGAGTTGGAGAGTAAGTTATATTGTGCGATCGTTGGTGGTAGCGTGCCCAGTTACCTGAATTTTGTTAAACATCAAATTAAGAAATTAAATTTGCCAAACGTACATATCTTTCACGAAACTAAAGAAATTTATGACTTTTTCGCCATGAGCGATCTTTTTGTATTTTCCACCTTTGAGGAATCTTTCCCCAGAGTGATTTTAGAAGCAATGGCATTTGAGTTAAAAATTGTCAGCACCAATGTATTTGGTATTCCCGAAATGGTAGCTGATGAACATGACGCTTATTTAGTCGATCCGGGGAATCCTAAAGCTTTAGCAAATGCGATTCATCAGTGCTTAGAAAATCCCGAAAAATCAGCAAAAATGGCTAGCAACGCCTACGCGAAAGTTTGCCGTTTATTCGATGAAAAAGACCTCCTGCATAATCATCTTTTGTTAACTAAAGAAGCAGTACTCCAAGATCCAAGGTAAGTATGAGCAATGTTTCAGCAATTTCAGCCTAATTTTCTTATTATTGGCGCACAAAAAAGCGGTACTACTTCTTTGTACCAGTACCTAATTCAACACCCACAAATTGTCCCCGCTAGCCAAAAAGAGGTGCATTTTTTTGATTTGAATTTTGCCAAAGGTGTGAAGTGGTATCGACAACAATTTAAACGCCTTTCTCCAGGTTGTATTACAGGGGAAGCTAGTCCTTATTATATTTTTCATCCCTTGGTAGCACAACGAATTTATAAATTGTATCCCCAAGTAAAGTTGATTGCGTTGTTAAGAAATCCGGTGGAAAGGACGATTTCTCATTATTATCATGAAGTGCGGTTGGGATTTGAGAAGTTGGGTTTGGCGGATGCGATCGCCCAAGAATCCGCTAGACTAAAAGGGGAAACAGCCAAAATGTTAGCTGATGAAAATTACTACAGCTACAATCATCAACATTACACCTATTTATCAAGAGGCATTTATGTAGAACAACTAAAACATTGGATGCAGTTTTTCCCCAAAGAACAGTTTCTTGTATTGCCCAGTGAAAACTTATATAATCAACCAAATAACGTGCTAAATCAAGTCTGGGAATTTTTGCAATTACCCAGTTATCAACTTACTCAATACGACAAATATAACTCCGGGGAATACCCAGAAGTTAGCCCAGAAGTTCGCCAACAACTGCAAGAATATTTTCAACCATATAATCAACAACTTGAAGAATTTTTGGGAGAAAAGTTTGACTGGTAATAAATTTGTAGGGTGCGTTAGCGCAGCGTAACGCACCATTTGACTTAGTTTGACTGAGGACTAACAATTTGACACTCACACCCCTAACTCTTCAGGAGTAGCAAGAGTCAAGAAAACTGGATTTAAGAGCAAAAATTATGGTGCGTTACGCAGGCGCTAACACACCCTACTAACTAACAATTTGACACT
>NZ_JBHFNQ010000121.1:0-73321 GCF_041929345.1 Floridaenema aerugineum BLCC-F46 | reverse complement strand
AGAGCGCTCTTATCACCATTGGAATAAGAGCGCTCTCAGCGCAACAACGTGCCTAATATCAGAACAGATTTTTAACTTTAGCTATCATTTGTTGCCAAAGATTACTTGTCTGGGCAGTAGATGTTTGAGTTGGTTTCGGTTCATTAAGATAACGGTAATATTCCCAAATTTCTTGATAGGGCGCACCTGGTTTCATGGCAATACCAGCCCAATGGAGATACTGTAGCCGTTTTTCTCCATCATAAAGGGCGCGATCTTTTTCTTGAAAATGTTTTGAACCCGCCCAACTACCAGCCCCTCCTCCAGGAATTTTCACGAGGTTAAGTCGTTTGGGAATTGCTTTGAGAATTATGTAATTAAGAATTGGTTGATCTGTAACTTGGCGAGAAAAGTCAAAGTATTCGCGATGTTGGGAACATTCCCGCAACAATTCATACATCTGTGTTTCGGAAATTGCGCCTTTTTTGGATGCCCAAAAGCCACTATTGAAAACATCGCTTAGTTGTTCTTCGCTAAATATTGCTTTTTCTCGAATGTCGGGGGAAAAAATATCTTGCAGTCCTCTACCTGCGTGGTGATAATCACAGCAAATAAAGCCATATTCTGACAAGTAATCTAATACGTTAGCGATTTTTTCAAATACGATAATGTCTGTATCGATGTAGAGAAATTCATCTAAGGGGCCAAACCATGCTACTAGTTTTCGCATTTTGTTGGGTAGGGCGAGAAAGTCGCGATCGAATATTTCACCAATTTTATTAGTGAATTGATTGAGAAATTCTAGGTCGGGAAAAATTTGAACGTTGTGTTTCTGGGTAAGCGTTGCTGCTAAATTTTGGTAATCGTCATTAAAGGGAATTAAAAATACTGGCACTTCAGGATCGTAGTAGCGGATGCTGTTTAAAAGTGCGATCGCATTTTCCCCTACTTTCTCATTTGCCACAATATAAATACCACGACTCATCTGTTTTTCCTCAACGTTTTAATCCCAATTTTCGCAAAACTTTTGTTGCTAAACTGGGTGGTGGATTATATGGTTTTGGTTTACCTGTAAACTTTGGCTGCAATTCTTGTTCGTGCAAATAACGATAATGCAGGAACAAATCTCGATAGGGAAAATCAATATTTTCTCCTTCACAAAGTCTGTTGAATAGTTTAGAAGATAAACCGATGTAATGTAAATAAGTTAACCTAGTTCCTTTATCGTACAATACATTATCTCTTACCTCGAAGTGAGGAGAAGTTACACAACATCCTGTTACTTCATCTGCCGACAAATGACGCGAAAAATTATAGCAAGGAATCCCAGATTTCATGACCATGTAATTGAGAATAGTTTGATCAGGCCCGTTTAGGTATAATATTTCAGCCTCACCTTTTCTCAACTTTGATAACAGATAATTTCTCCTTTCTTCATCAAATATTCCACTTTTTGAAGCGTACAAACCAGCGCAAAATATTTCTGAATCAATGCGTTCCTTATCAAATACCTCTAACAATTTGTCTGATTTTACGTTGTATACGTGAGTGGGATCTTTGTATTGAAAATCATAAACTACAAAGTCATAATCATTTAAACGCTGAAAGATTGGTTCTAATGAATTAAGCACCAAAATATCAGCATCCAAGTAAATAAACCGTTCAAAAGGGCCATCAAAACCGCCAAACCTCCGGTGCATTCCCATTCGGTAAACACCTGTATGACCTCTTTCTTGCCAAATATTAAAAGCACTGGGATGAGCTTGCCAAATTTCTGTAGCAAAGTTTTCCCAACGATCGATCCAAGCTTTATCTTCTAGTAATTGAACATTTTTTCTCGCTGCAACTTCCTGGCGAACTTGTTGTAGGCGATCGTCATAAGGAATTACACAAACTGGATATTCTTTGCCTGCATTTACTTCTATACTGTTCAGCAAGGCTACCAGTTGATTGTAAACCACATCGTTAGCTAATATGTAAATACCATCCGTCATTGGAATCTCCAAAAGCCTAGCGGTAATTAAATTGCTTGTGAAAACAGCAGGGGAGAGGGTTTAAACGTTTTTCCGAATTTCCCCAAAGCTGAATCAGGAAAAGTTTTTTGTGAAATTAGATAGCCATTCTAGAAGATTTAGCTTGTGAAGAACAATTTGCCTTGCTTGTGCGATCGCATCTTTAGCAGCATACCAAGCATCTGGTGTAGCAGTTACTTCTTTAATGTAGGCTACTCCTTTTTCATCTAAACTTGGTAATCTGAGAAAACTACCTGGAGGCAATAATTTATCTGCTGCTGAACCTCCATAATAAATTGGTAAGCACCAAGCTAATAAAGCATCCCACATTTTTTCACTTATATACCAATCATTATCAGCGTAATTCTCGATCGCTAAACTATAGTAATAAGGTGCCATCCCATACCATTTATTGTTAAGTTCTCCTGCAGCTTTTGCCCAGTCTGGTAAACCGCGACCATATAAATCGAACTTAATTTTACTTGATTTTAGCGATCGCAAAAATTCCAATCGCTGACGATGATTAGCAGTACGACTAATACCAGAAGTTATCCAGCTACAACTTTCTACCTTTTCTGGACAACCCATTTCATCTAACTCCCGAAAAGAATTAGAATGATACCAAATAGCAGGCATATAATCTGGATTTGGTGCAGCATCATCTGGCGCAGAAATATAACCGGAGTAACTTTTTGCCCACTCATAAGAAGCCTTATTTCTCCCAACAACTTCCTCTAAAGGTGGTTCTCGCCAAAGAAAGACAACCTGTTCTTTTGGTACACCTCGAAGTAGTTGTGTCATCTCTTCTTCCGGGTAGTAAATATTGTAACTTTCCGGTTGGGAAAACCAAAACTTTTTGGTAGTTACCTTCCGCAAACCAGCGAAATTATAAAGTAATAAAAAATCCGGTTTTTCAGCTTGGGCAAGCATTTGAATATTGCCCCAAATACCAAAATTATGTGGAGTTTGCTGCCACAACCAATCCATTTGGTTTAGATTGGGATATGAACTCAACATCCCGACAATTTTTTTACTCATATATCTACCTTGCTTAAATAACTAAAATTACTAATTAACTAATTCGGGACGCAGAGAATCTTCTACATAACTGAGAATTTTGGCGATTCTATTTTCACAGGAAAACTGCTGCACAAAATCCATATTATCTGTGTAACCTTCTACTCGTCTGGGATGGGTTAATAAAACTTTTTCTAAGCATTGAGCAAATGCTTTCGGGTTGTCTGGTTCGCACCACCCAGCCACAGCCGGAGAAGATTTAAACTCCATTAAAGGTAGAATTTCTGTTGCGGCAATGGGAGTTCCTGAAGCCATGTAATCAAATAACTTTAAAGGCGAAGTAAAAGTTGCTTCTTTTCCAGCACAATGGGGGTGAGCTAACACATCAGCTGCTTGTAGTAAACTAGACAATTCATTTTGCGGCAAATGACCTAAAAATCTGACATTTTGGACTGGTTTTTCCTGAGATATTTGTTGATAAGCTTGTACTTGTGACTGATTACCCCCGGCAAAAACAAATTGAATTTGGGGTAATTCTTTAGCGACATCAATCAGCAAATCAACACCTTTAAATTTGCTCAATGCACCAGAGTAAACTACTAATTTCTCCCTTCCATCACTTAACAATTTTTTGCGCCAATCTGCGGCTGCTTCTGGTTGTCTTTTCAGGAAAATTTCATTAAATCCATTGTGGAGTTTAATTACTTTTTCCGGTGGCATACCATTTTGAATCATGCTATCTCGGACGGTATCAGCAACAGTTACAGAAATTTGAAATAGGGGATGATTGACTATTTCCGGTTCAAATTTCTTATCTTCATGGTGGTGATGTTCGTATATTACCGGAATGCTATGTTTAATAGCTGTTTTGGCAAAGTTCCAATCTCTGGTATGGACAATTTTTGTCTTGGGTAATATGTGAACCGGAAAGTAGTATTTTGAGATTACTGTGCTGATGTGAGTGAATTTTCCGCCAACTCGATCGATCGGCCAAGGCGTAGGCAGAGCAGCTACTTTTAGTTTATCTTGAAGATTATAAAATTTAGCTAGGTCTTCTTCAGGTGGTTGGGGATGAAAAGGATAAAACAGTTCCCCAATATTTGCTAAGTTGCTCTGTTGATGCAAATATACTAAAACTGCGGGATAACCCAAGTTAGCAGCTGCATTTGCCGAATGAGAAACTTGTACTAAATGAGCTTGAGCTTGGGGTAAGACATTTCTAGTAAAAAATATATAGTACTTAGTCATTGGTCGTTTTTTAGGGTTATTTTATTGGTAATCGGTTGCTACGTTCAAATCGTTCCATGCTTTGTAGTAAACTCAATGCTGATGTGTATGATTCAGTGATTAATTCCTCTTCTTCTTCAGGATCATCTACCAAATCATCAGCTAATATCCTCAAATTACCGATCAAACTATTCAGTTTAGTCCGCACGTCATAAGATAGTTGATGGCGAATTTCTTGATTACGGTCCAATACAGTGTCAATGGTTTCGGAGAATTGCAGCGAATAAAGTCTGGTATAGAAACCACCTTTGTTTAAAAGTTCTTCATGAGTACCAACTTCCACAACTCGACCGTGTTCTAGAACCGCAATTTGATTGGCTTTTTGGATAGTAGAAAGACGGTGAGCAATTACTAGGGTAGTCCGATCGCGACTAAGTTCATCAATTGCTTGTTGAACTAATCTTTCGGAAAGTGTATCTAAGGCGCTGGTAGCTTCATCAAGGATTAAAATATCTGGGTTTTGTAACAGCGCACGAGCGATCGCCAATCTTTGTCTTTGTCCACCAGATAACATCACACCGCGATCGCCAATAAAAGTTTCAAATCCCTGGGGTAATTTTTCGATAAATTCATAAGCATTTGCTCGTTTCGCCGCCTCAAAAATTTCCTGATCCGTAGCTTCAGGATGTCCATAAGCAATGTTATTCCGCACCGTATCATTAAAGAGAAAAGTGTCTTGACTGACAATTCCCATTGCAGTTCTGAGACTTTTTAAATCAAATTCTCGCAAGTCAATTCCATCTACAGCGATCGCACCAGAAGTAGGGTCATAAAATCTCGGTAAAAGATCTGCCAAAGTTGACTTCCCAGCACCCGATCCACCCACTAAAGCTAGAGTTGTTCCTCTCGGTAAATACAAATCCACGTCCTTGAGAACTGATTTGCGTTCATTAGGATAATTAAAAGTGATTTTATTGAAATGAATTCCTTCTTTTAATGGCTCAAATTTTCTCTGTCCATTCTTCATGAATGGTTTATTATCACGCCGCAAGAACTCCTCTGCCATTTCTACGCTAGCATTACTACTAGCAAGCTGACTCCTATTATTATTTAGCTGGGCAATATAAGGCAGTAATCGAAAAAGTACTAATAAGTATGTCAACAATATTGCTGAAAATGATTGGATTTGATCACTTAAGAAAAAGCGACCTAAAATCACAATTCCCATTACTACCAAGATGCCAGCCACTTCACTAACCGGATTAATTGCTGCACCCACTATTTGTGTTTGGAAATCAGCCTTTTCCCGATCGCGAATTAACTGATGCAACCGTTCATACTCAACTTCTTCATTCCCAACTGACTTGACTAATCGAATGCCACTGAGGACTTCCAACACTCTTACTGAATAAGCTCTCGACATTTCTGATAGTGTTTTGCCAAAGACTCGCGATCTGGCAATTGAATATTGATTAACTAATGCCACTAAACTCATTAATATTGTTGTTGCCACTGTCAGTTGCCAAGAAATTGCTATTAGTAATCCCGTAAATACTAGAATTGTAATTGAAATACTTACTATTCTAATTACTATGCCAACAGTGCCGGCTGCACGGCCAATTTCTCCACCCAAACGGTTGAGTATATCTCCCACTTTCGTTTGGGAGTAATAACTTAAATCAACTTCTAATAATAATGCTATTCCTTCTTCTCGCAGGTCTGAAGTTAGTTTTCGCATCAGGGAACTTGATACTAAACTACTGGCATAGCTAGCAATATTCTTCAAAACAATTGCTGATAAAATTACTAATGCCATTATTCCTAGACGATACTCTACTGGCACTCCAGAGAAGGGTGACATTAGCTTTTGAATCAGTGGTGGCGCACCTTTAAAAGTTATGCTCTGCCCTAAAAAATTTAATAGTATTGGCACAATTAAAGTAGTACTCACACCATTAAATAAAGCACCTGAAAACCCCAGTATGATTGTCATCAAAATCCAAACTGGATAACGACGGGCAAATTTTAATAGAAATGTATTGGAAGTCATTTAGCGCTCCCTGGTATATATTGATTAAGCCTTACTCACTAAAAACAAAACATTTTCAGTAAATTTTGGATCGTTTCGGCTCCAAGCCTTGAATGATTTCTGCAAGTATAGCTGACATTGTATCTATACTGTAGTACTTCACGCATCTTTCTCTTGCCTGCTTTCCTTTTTCTTGTGCTTCCTCTAAATTTTGAAAGATCCACTCAATTTTTTCTGCTATTTGCTCTGGTGAGCTAGGTTCTACAAGATAACCTGTTCCTCCCAGTATTTTCGGTATATCTCCTACTTTAGTTGCTAAAACTGGTTTTGCCATTGCCATACCATCGGTTATTTTTAAAGGAAACTGCGCTCTGGCTGCTGAGTTATCTCGTTGTGGCACAACTATAATGTCGGCAGCCGCTACTATTTCCGGCATCACATTGGCAGGATAGTTCGTCAATTTAATAATCCTATTTCCCCATTTTTCAATCAGTTTATCATCATAATCATCGTAAGGACTGCCACCAACAATTACTAATTTCAAGTCTGGCTGATTCAATTTGTCTAGTGCTATTAAAACATCTTCCACACCTTTATATGGACGTGGTGCGCCGGGAAACATTAAAGTCCGATATCCACTTAGATTATAGTGGACTTTGCTTTTTTGGGAGTCGTATTTATCAGGATTGAATAGCTCAATATCCTTGCCGTTGGGAACAAATATACCACCAAACCTTTCATATAAAAATTGAGTATGTACTGTGATGGCATCAGCTTGATTAATCAAGTTTTCCATCCATTTGAGATATAGGGGATGTTCTGGTCTTCTGAGTGCCCCTTCTGGTTTGAGAATATCTCTGGCAAATTGTTTCAGTGAGGGACGATATTTCCATTCATCACCACCATGCCAACTAAGTTCCCAATCATCAATATCTAAAATAACAGGAACTCGCTTGAATAGTTTTTTGAGTAGTGCTATTCCATAGCTAGCTGGCTGAGGTTTTATGGCATAAATCAGATCTCCATCGATCTTTTTTAGCAATTCCCAACTAGATTTTAAAAATCCTGGATAGTTAGTACCTTTGACAGTTATTATTTTCCATCCATCTGGAGTTGCTTTATATAATTTCTGACCAAAAATAAAGCCTATTATTTCAATTTCATACCCTAATCTTTTGAGAGCTTCTCCTAGCAAAGTAGCTCTAATTATGCCGTCATTTGTCGATAGATTCCACACCAAGATTGAGATTTTTCTAATTTTTAGCATTTTATTTTACCCGCCAGGGATTTTTAGTTTGATTTGGTAAAAATACTTTGGCTAATCGATCGAAAATTCGCGTATAAAGCGATCGCGTTAGATCTTTAGCATATTGAGGACGATAAGGATAAGTAGAGTGTAAAACTTTGATTGGTTCATTAATATCATAATTGCTCTTCCATTTATCTAAGTAATTATAAATAGGTGACAATATTTTCATTTGCGGTTTGACAGTTTCAATTGCAGCCGCAAAAGCACCTTGATCTTTTAACAGCAACACATCTTGATTTTTTCTCACTATCTCAAAATACATTTCCCACTTCTGGAAAAATTCTTTGGTTTTGGCACTCTTTTTAAATCCCAAAAATCCCCCGTTGTATTGCACGCTATTTTCGTTTAGTGGTAATCCGACAGATTGGAGGGTTGGTAATATCTCTTGCTTAACTCTTAGTAAGTTGGAAGCTTTAACAATTGACGGCTGAACATCCTCTGTAACTAAAAAATCTGCTTCATCTAAGAAATCAAAAACTTCATCGATTTTCGTGAGTAAACAAATATCGCAATCTAGATATATGGTTTTCTCAAAAGGTGTTTTCTCATATAAAGCTAATTTAGCTAACCGCGATGCTAATACTGGATTTTCGCTGGCTGGTGCAGGGATTAATTTTACATTTCCCGCAGCTTTAAGCAAAGGGTAGAAAATTTGGGGAACGCGATCGATTAAAATGGCAATTGGTTCCTCATGGAATTTTCTAACTGAAGCTAAAAAGTGAATGCAGTCTTGAAAAGAGTAAAGACCTGTCAAAATTGTAATAAAGCCTTGCTTTTCTAATTTCATATTTGTTTTGCCTATCCCGATTTTTGATGTTGGCTGTGATGGTAACTTAGTCAATCAGATTTGTATTGATAAATTTTGCTCAATTCGTCCATTCCCAAAAACTTTGACTCCAATCTTCTCGGTAATGAAAAACTCCTTGCCATTCATAAAAATGTACAAAGTCATGCAAATTTGGCTCCTTATTTACATCTATGATTCTATAAAGAGGTCGATCGCCATAAAATGATGCCCACATTGTATAACTACTTGGTGGCCCTACAATATAATCACATTCAGCTAAGGAGTACATATCTTCAATAATTTGATTATTGGCAAAAAAGTAATTCAAACCCTTGAATAATTTGGCATCTGATTCTCCATTTGTACAAATTAGAAATCCGACTTTTTGATTAGGAAAAAGCTGTTCTACCGATTTCATTACTTTTACATATTGTTCAATTGAGTAAAAGTATTTCCCATTTTGATGAGTGGCGTAATCTCCATGTCGAATATGTACTCCCACGAGAATATCAACCTGGTTTCTTATACTTGATATTAGTTTAGCCACATTAAGTCGGTACTTTTCTAAAGGAGTAAAGTATTTTCTAATTGCTGTTGAATGTTTTTGTAATAAAGCAGTATCTTTAACAAACCATCCATCTCTTAACAGCCATCCTTGCATAAAAGCGATCGCACTTGTTTGCAATTCCTCAGTAAATTTAGAATCACTCCAATTAAAAGGCTTTTCTCTAGTTAAGTTAACAGTTTTAAAAATTCCACTCTCGGCTAAACGTCGATTAAATTGATAATATTTACTTCGCGCCAACTTACTTACTTTAACTGGCAATCTTACAGGCGGATAAGCACAAAACAAGTCACGATAAGTTGATTGGAAAAACTCAGCATACTCTTCAAAAGCTGGGTTTAACACCTTAATTTTATTCTCTATAGCAAAGGCGATACAATTAGCAAAAAGTAATAATCTATTACCCAATTGTCCAGATTTAGCAGATATTATTAACATCTATTTTAACCTCTAACTGCTTATTGATTAGTTGAATGTAGAAGCAACCATAATTAAACAGTTTTGTCAGACAGTTAACTAACCAAACTGTCTGACAAATATTCCAGATTATCCGTGCCGTTTTTGATGCCAATTCCAGGCGTGGGTTATGATATCTTTGATGTCACCATATAGAGGTTTCCAACCTAAGATTTGGCGGGCTTTTTCGCTACTTCCGACTAACATTGGCGGATCTCCGGGACGACGATCGCACTCGATCGCTTTAATCTCTTTCCCGGTGATTTCTCTGGCAGCATCGATCGCTTCTTTCACCGAAAATCCGCTACCATTGCCCAAGTTAAATATGTTAGAATCTCCACCATTCAACAGATATTCTAAACCCAAAATATGAGCATCTGCTAAATCACAAACGTGGATATAATCCCGAATACAAGTACCATCAGGAGTGGGATAATCTGTCCCAAAAATTGAAACTGATTCCCGCTTACCTAAAGCTGTCATTAAAACTAAAGGTAACAAGTGAGTTTCGGGGTTATGATCTTCACCTAACAAACCATTAGGAGCGGCACCAGCAGCATTAAAATAGCGGAAAGAAACAGATTTAAAATCATAAGCAACATCAAAATCCGCTAATATCCGTTCTACCATTAACTTACTTGCACCGTAAGGATTAATTGGGTCTTGGGGATGAGCTTCGGGAATTGGAATTGTTTGGGGAACACCGTAAGTAGCGCAAGTAGAAGAAAACACAAATTTCTTCACGTTAGCTGCTACCATTGCTTCTAAAAGTGTCAGAGTTCCTAGTACGTTGTTGCGATAATATTTAGCAGGATCGGTTACAGATTCACCTACATAAGCGTAGGCGGCAAAGTGCATGACGGCGGCGATATTTCGACTAGAGAATAGGTTATCCAGTAAAGCGCGATCGCCAGTATCACCTACGATTAACTCAACCTTTAACGCATTCTCTACAATATCTCGATGTCCATAAACTAAATTGTCCAAAATCACCACATCATAGCCTGATTTTTGGAGTGCTTGAACTGCATGGGAACCGATGTATCCGGCACCACCTGTAACTAGAATAGTAGGTTTGGTTTGTGACATTTTTCCTGAATGTAACTAATCTATTAATTTCAGACGACTCGCTTGTAAATAATCAAAGATGTGATTAATTTGACGGCGATCTTCTTCCGTAATTTGTTTGTCTGAAAGTATAGCTGAGGTAAGCTGCATATACTCTTCGCGACTAACTTGCCCCGAAATTAAGATCTGATCGATTATCTGCTTAACATTAACAGTAGACTTGCCCTGAAAGTTCCCTCTCATGTATGAAGTTGACCTCCTTTATAGTTTGCCCATATCTGGGCTCTAAACTACCACTAAGGCCAATAAAATATTTGCAGCCGATTCAGTACTAAAGCGATCATACTGTTTTTTTTGGTCTGGGCAAATTAGCCACGTTTATTCTTAATCAAACTTACTGTTGAGGTATCTTGGTATGCAGGTACACCGACTCTCTGCACTTTCGGACAATTACATCTTTTTATTGCACGATCGCGAAACGAATACTGCTGCTGTAGTCGATCCAGCGGAAGCTTCGCCAGTATTGCGGGCACTGGAAACACTCAATGCCCAGTTAGTTGCCATTTTTAATACACACCATCATCACGATCACGTAGGAGGTAATCAGCAGTTAATGGCAAGTTTTCCCGATGTTTGCGTTTATGGAGGCGCAGAGGACAAAGGGAGGATTCCCGGACAACAGGTATTTTTAAAAGAAGGTGCTCAGGTTACTTTTGCCCTTCGCCTAGCTTCTGTTATTTTTGTTCCCGGACATACTCGTGCCCACATTGCTTACTATTTTCCTCCCACTATTGCGGGTGAAACAGGGGAGTTGTTCTGCGGCGATACTTTGTTTGCTGGTGGTTGTGGCAGACTGTTTGAAGGTACACCAACGCAAATGGTTGATTCTTTGGGGAAACTGCGGAATTTACCGGATAATACTAGAGTTTGGTGTGCTCATGAGTATACTTTGAAAAATCTGCAATTTGCTTTAACTGTAGATCGGACAAACTCGGAGTTGCAAGCTAGATATGATGAAGTGAGGACGGCTCGCGATCGCCATCAAGCAACTGTACCATCAATCTTAGGAACAGAAAAGCAAACTAATCCCTTTTTACGTTGGGATCATCCTAATTTACAATCAGCAGTGAAGAGTCAAGACCCAATCCAAACCTTTGCCAAACTGCGGGGAATGAAGGATCACTTTTGATTTTCGTCAGATTTAGCGAGATGGGGAGATTTTGCCCAATTGCGATCGATCTCCCCAGTTTGCTAACATCGTATGTTCGGATATATTTTACCCAGGCTCCACAGGAACGCTCATGAGCAAACGAGTTCAATTAGTTTTATTACAAGATGTCAACAAGCTGGGCAGATCTGGCGACGTTGTGGATGTAGCCCCCGGCTATGCGCGTAATTATCTCATTCCCAGGCAATTTGCGACTCACGTTACTCCCGGTATTCTCAAACAAGTAGAACGCCGCAGAGAACAAGAACGTCAACGCCTTGCGGAACTTAAGGAACAAGCACTTACGATCAAAACTGCGATCGAAAGAGTCGGTAACTTTACCGTGCGGAAGCAGGCTGGGGAAGGAGATGCTATCTTTGGTAGTGTGACCAATCAGGAAGTTGCAGAAATCATTCAGCAAGTTACTGGTCATGAAGTCGATCGTCGCGGTATTACTTTACCCGAAATTCGCAAAACTGGTACTTACAAAGCAGAAGTTAAAATTCACCCAGAAGTAGCTGCCCAAGTAGAGATTATAGTTTTAGGAACTGCAAGCTAATTTGGGGTTTGTCATTGGTCATTAGTCATTAGTCATTTGGATATTCTTTTGCTCAATGGCTAATGGCTGACTAATAAATAATTAGCCAATATTTATTATGGTTGACTCTATTAATTTTCAGAGTGTTGGCGATCGCTTACCTCCGCAAAATATCGAAGCTGAAGAATCGATTTTAGGCGGAATTCTCATCGATCCCGAAGCAATTAACCGCGTTGCCGATCAGTTAACTTCCGAATCTTTTTCTTTAGAAGCCCATAAAATTATTTATCGCGCCACATCAACTTTACATAGTCAAGGTCAGCCAACTGATTTATTAACAGTAATGGCTTGGCTTGCCGATCGTAAATTATTAGATAAAATTGGCGGTCAAAGTAAATTGGTGCAGTTGGTCGATCGCACCGTCAGCGCCGTTAACATTGACCAATATGCCAAACTAATAGTAGACAAATATCTTCGCCGCAAATTGATTCATGTCGGACATGAAATCACTCAATTAGGTTACGATACAGCTAAAGAATTACCGATTATTCTTGATGAAGCCGAAGAAAAAGTTTTCGACATTACCCAAGAACGACCCCAACAAGGTTTAGTATCAATTTCGGAAACATTAATTCATACATTTCAAGAACTAGAAATCCGAAATCAAGAATTAACTTTACCCGGACTGACTTGCGATTTTTATGATTTAGATGCCATGACAGGCGGTTTTCAGCGATCGGATTTAATCATTGTAGCTGGCAGACCGTCAATGGGAAAAACCTCTTTTTCAGTCAGCATTGCCCAAAATATCGCCGGAAAACATCGATTACCCATTGCTGTTTTCAGCCTAGAAATGTCAAAAGAGCAATTGGTACAAAGAATGTTATCAAGTGAAGCAGAAATTGAAAGTAACCGTTTGCGATCGGGTAGAATTAGCCAAAACGAATGGGACCCTTTAAATCGTGCATTAGGAGTATTAACCGAACTCCCAATTTACATTGATGACTCAGCCAACATTACAGTCACCGAAATGAAAAGTCAAGCCCGACGCTTGCAAGCAGAAATCGGCGGAGAATTAGGATTAATATTAATAGATTACTTGCAATTAATGGAAGGAGGCGGCGATAATCGCGTCCAAGAATTATCCAAAATTACTAGAAGTTTAAAAGGTTTAGCCCGTGAATTAAACGTACCAGTAATCGCCCTATCTCAGCTAAGTCGCGGCGTAGAAGCTAGAACAAATAAACGCCCAATGATGGCAGATTTGAGAGAATCAGGATGTTTAACAGGTGATACTTTAGTTACATTAGCTGATAGTCGCGTTCAAGTACCTATTTGTAGCTTAGTCGGAAAATCTGGTTTTGCTGTTTGGGCGCTTAATCAAACAACAATGAAAATAGAAAAAGCTATTGTCAGCAATGCCTTTTCCACAGGAATTAAACCTGTTTTTAAGTTAACTACACGCTTAGGATGCACTATTAAAGCAACTGGAAATCATAAATTTTTGACAATTAACGGTTGGCAAAGATTAGACGAAATAAAAGCAGGTTCTCCTATTGCTTTACCTACATTATTAGAAACTTATGAAACTACTTTACCTCAGCCAAGCTTGAGCCGTACAAGAGCAGATAAACTAGCTTTAATTGTTAAATCTGATCAGATTAAAAAATTAGCTACCAGCGATGTTTATTGGGATGAAATAATCTCTATAGAAGCAGATGGTGAAAGTAAAGTTTACGATTTAACTGTTCCCTCTTTCCACAATTTCATTGCCAATAACATCGTAGTTCATAACTCAATTGAACAAGACGCAGATTTAGTAATCATGCTTTATCGTGATGAATACTATAACCCAGACACTCCTGATCGAGGCGTAGCAGAAATCATTATTACCAAACACCGCAACGGCCCTACAGGAGCAATCAAATTACTCTTCGATCCGCAATTTACCAGATTCCGAAATATGGCTTCTCCCCATCGAGGATAGGGGGCAGGGGGGCAGGGAAGAAATAAATTTTTCCCCTGTTACCTATTCCCTATTCCCTGTTCCCTATTCCCTTCTAACTACCGATTTTCAACAGTTCCACATCAAAAACTAGGGTAGCGTTAGGAGGAATCACTCCACCAGCGCCACGAGCACCGTAACCTAATTCTGGGGGAATAATTAATTGACGACGACCGCCAACTCTCATGGTGCTGAGACCTTCATCCCAGCCTTTAATTACTTGTCCCACACCTAATTTAAAGGAAAAGGGCTGATTGCGATCGCGCGAACTATCAAACTTCTTCCCATTCTCCAAAGTGCCAGTGTAATGGACGACCACCGTCTGACCAGCTTTCGGAGTAGCGCCAGTTCCCTCTACCAACTCCACATACTTTAGACCAGAAGGCGTTGTAACGGCTGCTTCATTTCCCGAATCAGCACTTGATGGATTAGACATAGTATTACTCGCAAATAAAGTACCTTGGGGTGCTGCACTAGCCACCTGCTGTTGAGCCCCAGTCAGTTCATCAGCTAAAGCTGGTTTTTGGGCGCTGCTAATTTGCGCCACCAGCAAAATTAACCCACAGACCAGCATAACTGCAACGCTGATCAGAATCGCTTTCAAAATTCTTCCTCCCTGAAATCTTTGCAGCTGCGATCAAATCCTATCAGTTTTCTTAGCGCCAAAGCTTATTTTCCAAGTCACGCACCTGACGTTCCAAACGATCGATCCTTCCCCGCAACTCATCCACTTCCGACTGACGCGCCACCCCCAAATCCTGCATCATGTTTCGCATCTGCCGCTGCATCTGCGCCTCAAAATTGTTCCCTTGATCTGACTTCAACTGATTCATTAAATCATCAACAAACGCCTTCGCTTGGTCAGGATTAATTTTACCTTCCTTGACCCATTGATCGCTGACTTCCCGAATTTTCTCCGCCACCAAAGATGTCGTACCTACACCAATCATCAATAGCTGCTTCAGCCAATTATTGCTATCCATGCTCTTTTCCCACTTCCTTGCTCAAAAAAGGCAATTAAAATATCGCCCATATAGCTATGCTGGAACTTGTGCATTCCGGCACACAATTCCATTGTGTCATTCGATTTTAGATTTGAGATTTTCGATTTTCGATTTTTGATGGGGTATTCCGATGGTAATAGAGTGGCTCAAGTTTCAAGTAGATTCAGAACGACGAGAAGAATTTATCCAAAAAGATACGGAAATCTGGACAGCAGTCCTGGCTAAACGTCCCGGTTTTTTAGCTAAGGAAATTTGGATTACCCCTGACTCTCCCACAGAAGTAATTTGTGTCATTCACTGGGCGACTCGCGAACAATGGAAATCTGTTCCCCAAAAGTTACTGGATGAAACAGAACAACGCTTTAGCGAAGCAATGGGCAACTCCTATCAAATGCTGGAGTCCAAAGAGTACCAAGTCCGCAAGTTTCCCCATGTTTGAGAGGCAGGGGGGCTGGCAGGGTTACTTCATTGTCTAATGAGAAAATTTCCCCACCCTTGGGACGTAGGGGGAGTAGGTGGAGAAACTTCCTTTCATCTCTCGACACTTGAGAGACAATTCTATTTGACAGAGGCAGAACATCTAATGTAGGGGTAATTCATGAATTACCCCTACATTAGATGTTCTGTGTCAGTGCTGTTCCACTTCCATGATTTTCTGCTCCGAACATGAATTAGCCCTGGGGGGGCAGGGGAGCTCGCTTAGGCTCGCTTAGGCTCCAAGGGCAGAGGAGATAACTTAAAACTCATAACTTTCTTCCTGTACGGACAATTCATGAATTGTCCCTACTCAAAACTCTGTATGGGCAATTCATGAATTGCCCCTACAACTCAAAACTTTCCCTCCTCCCCAGTTCCCAGGCTTCGACGTGAGCGCTCAGCCGAACGTCCCCAGTCTAAGATAATTTAATTAGTCACGTTGCTACTCTCAATGTCTAATTGTCCTCGTTGTCAACAACCAATTAAACCTCAAGCAATTACTTGTCCCCATTGCCGTTTGGTTTTAAAAGCTCACGGTCATCCAGGTATTCCTGTACACCGTGCTACAGGGGAAGCGCTATTATGTGATAGTTGCGTTTATCACGCAGATGATACTTGTAATTATCCCCAGCGACCTCATGCTAGAGAATGTACGCTTTACCAAGATATTAATGCACCAAAAATGGAAGTTAAACCGCAACCTAATCAATCATTTCAGTTTTGGTTTAAGCGTAATTTGCTTTGGATTCTCCTGCTAACTTTATTATTGATTAGTTTTTTAATCACCATTTTACAGTAGGACTCATACTAAAACAAACTGGCAGTAATAGAACTTTTTAATTCAGAAGTTTCTGGGAGAGTTGGCAAACTTTCATCACTGGTTTCTTTTTGTTGAAAAACTGCCAAATTAAACCAGAAAGTTGTCCCTACTCCTACTTCACTGACTAAGTTAATTGTGGTGTGATGTTTTTCAATAATATTGCGAACAATGGAAAGTCCTAACCCTGTTCCTTCCAGGGTATGGACGCGATTTTCAACTCGGAAGAAACGCTCAAAAATTGCTTCTTGATCTTCTGGTGCAATGCCAATTCCGGTATCAGAAACTTCAATTCTTACCTGGGGTGTTTGGGTTTGGGTGTGGGAGTTTTCTTCTGCGTTTAAAAGATAAGCGCGAATCGCTACTTTACCGCCAGAAGGAGTGAATTTTAGGGCATTACCTATTAAGTTAGCAAACACTTGTAATAGTAAATCGTAGTGTCCTAAAACTTGTGGTAAATCAGGATCTACTTCCTGAATTAGCTCAATCCCTTTGTCTTTAGCGTTAAGTTGGTAAGTTCTGAGTGTTTGTTCAATTGGTTGGGCAATATCTAAGGCTTCAAAATGATAGATACGGCAGGATGATTCTAACCGAGTTAATTCTAAAACATCATTGACTAAACGAGTTAGGCGATCGGTCTCGTTATTCGCTGTCTCTAAAAATTCCTTGCGTTGTTCTTCGTTTAAATCTTCGCCGTATTCGTGCAAAGTTTCAATGAAAGATTTAATATTAAACAAAGGCGTTCTCAACTCATGGGAAACATTACTAATAAAATAACTTTTCGCCTCGTTGAGTTCCGCTTCGCGAGTAATATCTTGCACCGTCATCGCAATGCCCTTGACACTTTCCCGATATTGGTCGAGAACAGTAGTTAATAAAATGCGAATCGTGCGATTTGTCGGTTGAGTTAATGTTACCCGAAATTCTGCGCCTTCTTTATCACTTTCATCTTTTGCCATTTGATAAAGTGGGCGAGTTAGTTCCGAGGTAACTTCTTGGGGAAGATGATACAAAACATTGTCACCGACAACGTTAGAGTTAGAATTTTCCCAACCAAAAATTCGTTTAGCAGTGGGATTAACTAAAATTACTTGTAAATTAGTATCAAGTAAAACTGCACCATCAGCAATTGTAGAAACCAAAGTTTCTAATTTGGCTTTTTCTGCGGTCAACTCTTCGATATTTTGTTCTTCATAACTTTCTAACCTTTCTGCCATTTCGTTGAAACTGGAAATTAACTCTCCTAATTCTCCTCCCAATGGCAAATCAATCCGCTGATTAAAGTTTCCCGCAGCGATATTTTTTACCCCTACGACTAATTCTTTAATAGGTTGAGTAATTGTCAAGGCATTAATCACACCGCCGAGAATTACCATTACCCAAATTGAAACAAAAACTGCGATCGTCACATCTCTAGTTAAATGAGATGATGTCACTACAGTCGGATTGGGATTAATCCCAATTGCCAAAACTCCCAAATATTTGCCACCCTGAGTTAAAGGCACAAACACATCAGTAACTTCCCCATTGGGAGTGCGATGCTGACGAATCATTGGCAACTCGGAATTGCTGGCGTAATCTGGAGGCAGTTGTATCCGCCTTTCAATAGTTAAAGAGTTTTGGACTTCCGACTGCCAAAAAGGAAGACCAAAAAAGATTTTGCCATCTTTATCCGCATAAAGCATATAGCGGACACTGGAAGTGTTATCGAAGAAACGTTCGGAAAAACGTGCGACTTCCCTCAGATTGTTTTCGGCAATTAGGGGCGATACATTGGTTGCCAAGAGGATTCCCAAGTCACGACCAAAACGGGTATCGTTGAGACGAGCATCCTCTTGAATGGTATTCACTGCCCAAAAGGTAAGACCACTCATTAGTAAAGAGACTATCAAGGTAGCAGCTGCCATTAACCTTGTTTGCAGTGTAAACTCTGACCACCAGTGGGCGATAGCTTCTCGAATTGTTTTCAGGAGGACCAGCATCTTAACAAAGGATGGAGGACAACTAAGGGAGTGTGAACTGAGAAGTTTGCCTCATTGCCAAACTTCTATCGCTATTCATACTTTAAAGGCTATTTGCAAAAAAAGTTAGGCGATCGCTTTGTCACTGATATCCCGTCGATAGTATGCGCCTGCAAATTCGATTTTATCGACAGCAGTGTAAGCGAGGGCTTTAGCACTATTTATATTTTCGCCTATCGCCGTAACTCCTAAAACTCTACCGCCATCGGTAACTAAAGTTTGTCCGAATTTAGTCCCTGCATGAAATACTACTGCGCCTGTTGACTCGGCTGGAGAAATGCCTGTAATTTCTTTACCTTTGGGGTAATCTCCGGGATATCCAGCGGAAGACATAACGACACAAACGCAAGCACCTGATTTCCAGCGAATCGGCGGCATTTCGCCAAGTCGCTGTTCCACACAGGCTAACATTAATTCTTCTAAGGGAGTTTCCAGCAAGGGTAACACAGCTTGAGTTTCTGGGTCGCCAAAGCGACAGTTAAATTCTAGGACTTTTAATTCGCCTTGGGGAGAAATCATTAGTCCGGCGTAGAGTACGCCGCGATAGTCGATGTGGCGTTTTTGGAGAGTGGCGATCGCTCTTTCCAACACTTCTCGTTCTATCCTTTCCATAAGGGAAGGTGTCACCAAAGGCGCAGGCGCATAAGCACCCATTCCCCCAGTATTCGGCCCTGTATCTCCCTCCCCAATCCGTTTATGATCTTGAGCAGGGATTAAAGGGCGAATTGTCACCCCATCTGTCAAAGCTAAAACGGAAGCTTCCTCACCAACTAAACATTCTTCAATTACCAAAGTGATGGAAGAATCAGAACTTTTGCCGATACCTTCTTTAAAGATAGTAGTAATTGCTGTTTGTGCTTCTTCTACTGTTTGCGCGACTATTACGCCTTTTCCCGCTGCTAGTCCATCTGCTTTTACCACAATCGGTGCGCCTTGTTGGGTGACGTAAGCTTTCGCCGCTTCTGCATCGGTGAAAGTTGCAGACTTCGCTGTTGGGATTCCTGCTTCTTCCATTAAAGCTTTTGCCCAAGCTTTGGAAGCTTCGATTTGAGCACCTGCTTTGCTTGGGCCAAAAACGGGGATATTTTGAGATTGTAGAGCATCAGTAATTCCCAAAGCTAGGGGAACTTCGGGGCCAACAACGACTAAAGAAATGCTATTTTCTTGAGCAAAACTGCTAATTCCGGCAAAATCATCGACAGCTAACGGCACATTTTGGCATTTTTCCATTATCGCCGTTCCGCCATTCCCCGGAGCGACAAATACTTGTTCTACTTGTGGAGATTGTAAGAGTTTCCAAGCTAAGGCGTGTTCCCTTCCGCCGTTACCAACTACTAATATTTTCACTTTGTCCTCGCACTTATAAAGATAGATGCTAGTTTCGCTGTTTATAGGCGGCTAATAGTATAGACGATTTTGGATTTGGGATGAAAAAATTACCCCCCTGGAGTTATAGTTGGGGGGAGTGCGATCGTATCCATTGAATTCTCTTAATTATTTTCCGACAAGGTATCAGCCGCAAAATTTCCCGCCGCTGTCCTCACCAATTCCAAATCCAAGTTTAATCTTTCCGCGATTTGTTCAATACTTAACCCTAATTCCAACAACAAAGGTACTGTTTCCAATTTCCCTTCTAATTTCCCTTCCAATTTCCCTTCTTGTTTACCTTCCAATTTCCCTTCCTGTCTACCCTCCTGTTTACCTTCGGCTTTTGCTTCTTGATACAATCTGGTTTGTTTCAAGTCACTTAAACTAAACATAGCTTCTATCTCCTCGCGACTTAGGTTAGTAAATTTATAAATCAATACTGACTCTATTAATTCTATAACTTTCCGCCTGGTTGTTTCATCGTCTAGCTGTCTCTGCGCTAGTTCTAAAAGTCGCCTAGTGCGTACAACTGCTGACTCAGAATCTTCTACCACTAGCTGCACCATCCCAATTGGTAATGATGGTTCAGTTCTATTGATTAATTCATCTAAATATACAACAATTACTTGTTGATTTTGGACTAGTCCTTGGTAGTGAATTGGGATTCCTGGATCTAAATCACGATTAGCAAATATGGCGACTGCACACCAATTATTTCTAGGTCGATATTGTCCTAAGTAACCCAAGTTGCTAGTTATAAGATTAGTCTGATTCTTTGTACGTTGTTGGGCTTTAGCCCTCTTATGCCACGTTTCCTAAGAGGGCTAAAGCCCAACAACGTACCTTTATGTAAATAACTAGCAACTTGCGTTAAGTAGACAAAGATTTCGGTAAAGAACCGCCAATAAAAATCTGATCTTGGTTGAAACTGGACTTCGACAAAGTAAATAGGTTGCTCTGGCGAATTTTCATGAGGTATAAATAATCCATCTAATCGACGTGCCAGTTCTTTGACTTCTTGAGAAGAGAAGCTATAATTGTTGGCTAAGGATGGAGGTCGATCGATCAGTTCAAACAGTAAACTGGGAAAAGTCTGAAACATTTGATAGAAAATTGTATCTGTTCTCACAAGGAAAAGGCGCTCTTTTTAATGTAGTTAAACAACTGATTCGGCTTTATGCAAATTATACTATTCTTTAA
Source organism: Floridaenema aerugineum BLCC-F46 (assembly GCF_041929345.1). Classification (NCBI taxonomy): domain Bacteria; kingdom Bacillati; phylum Cyanobacteriota; class Cyanophyceae; order Aerosakkonematales; family Aerosakkonemataceae; genus Floridanema; species Floridanema aerugineum. The sequence goes on along the minus strand of NZ_JBHFNQ010000121.1, from coordinate 52,235 downwards.
ATAGACATCTCCAAAAAACCTTGTAGAGACGTTATATATAACGTCTCTACAAGGTTTTCAGATCGAGAAGATTAACAGCGATGCTCTTTAGAGAGTACAATTTTAGGTGAGTCATAAATAATTTTAACATTATGAGGCACCCTACGACATATACTAGCAACTTGAGTTAGTATATGAAAACCCAGGAATCCTCACCGCCAACTAAACCCCAAAATAAAAGGAGAAGTCGAATTTGAGCAAAACACAATGGGAAAATAACTACTTTATAGCCAACCTATTTAACTGATAAACTCCTCCTTCTCTTACCTCTGCGCCCTCTGCGCCTGGAGCGGTTCAAAAAACTCTAAAACTTATAAATTTAAACATTGAACTCATCAAAAGGTTGATTTATTCTATATGACTTACTCCGCATCTACCCCAAATCCCAAAAAGAATAAAGTTCAAGAAGATGAAATTGCTAATGCTGATTACCGAGTAATCGATCGCGAAAAACTCAGCAAAATGTATCAGCATTATGTAGAAGTAAAAGATAAATATCCTCACTCATTATTATTGTATCGTGTCGGAGATTTCTTTGAAACTTTTTTCCAAGATGCGATCGTCATCGCTAGGGAATTAGAATTAGTTTTAACGAGTAAACATGGGGGTGAAGTTGGTAGAGTACCAATGACAGGGGTACCGCACCATGCTTGGGAACGCTACACAACTCAATTAGTAGAAAAAGGTTATGCGGTTGTAATTTGCGATCAAGTCGAAGATGCTGCTGATGCTGTAGGTTTAGTTAAGCGAGAAGTGACGCGAGTTCTTACGCCGGGAACTTTGTTAGAAGAGGGAATGTTAAAAGGGCGGCGAAATAATTATTTAGCAGCGGTTGTAATTGCTAATACGCATTGGGGTTTAGCTTATGCAGATATTTCAACAGGTGAATTTTTAACTATTCAATCGAGTAATTTAGAGCATTTATCTCAGGAATTAATGCGTTTACAACCTGCGGAAGTGCTGATTCCAACTAATGCGCCTGATTTAGGTAGTTTACTACGTCCGGGAGAGAAATCTGAACATTTACCCGATGTATTACCGCCAAATTTTTGTTATGCTTTACGTCCGCAAATTCCCTTTACTTTGGGTGAGGCGAAACAGCGACTTTTGCAGAAATTTAAATTGCGATCGCTAGAAGGTTTAGGTTGCGAACATCTCCCTTTAGCGGTGCGTGCTGCTGGTGGTTTATTGCAATATTTAGAAGATACCCAAAAAAATAATCAAGTTCCGCTACAACCTTTACGTACTTATACTTTAACAGATTTTTTAATTCTCGATCATCAAAGTCGCCGCAATTTAGAAATTACGCAAACTGTGAGAGATGGGAGTTTTCATGGTTCTTTATTGTGGGCGATCGACAAAACTTGCACTACAATGGGTGGGCGTTCTTTGCGTCGTTGGTTATTGCAACCATTACTAGAGATTAAAGGAATTAGAGCCAGACAAGATACAATTCAAGAATTATATGAAAATGTTTCTTTACGCCATGAATTACGCCAATTATTACGGCAAATCTATGATTTAGAGAGATTAACAGGACGCGCAGGTTCGGGAACAGCTAGCGCCAGAGATTTAGTTGCTTTAGCTGATTCTTTAAAGCGCTTACCAGAGTTAGCTAAATTAGTAGAAAATGCCCGTTCTCCCTATTTAAGAGCTTTACAAAAAGTACCACCAGTTTTAGAACAATTAGCCCAAAGATTGCATAATCATTTAGTTGAATCTCCGCCAATTCATATTACCGAAGGTGGGTTAATTCGCCCAGGAATAAATGCTCAATTAGATGCCATGCGCCAAGAGGCGGAAGACGATCAAAAGTGGTTAGCGAATTTAGAAGCAACGGAAAGAACGAGAACTGGGATTTCTAATTTAAAAGTAGGTTATACCAAATCTTTTGGTTATTATATTAGCATTTCTCGTGCTAAAGCTGACCAAGTTCCTGATAATTATATTCGGAAACAAACTCTTACTAATGAAGAGAGATATATTACACCGGAATTGAAGGAAAGAGAGAATCGAATTCTCACGGCGCGAGAAGATTTAAATCGTTTGGAATATGATATTTTTGTTAGTTTGAGGGCGGAAGTTGCCCAAGAAGCTGAGTTAATTCGCAATATTTCTCGTGCTGTTGCTGCTGCTGATGTTTTGGGGGGTTTATCAGAGATAGCAGTAGCTAAAGATTATTGTCGTCCTAATATGATTGAAGGAAGAGAAGTTAATATTATTGATGGGCGACATCCAGTAGTTGAACAGTCTTTACCTTCGGGGTTTTTTGTCCCTAATTCTACTAAGTTAGGATTCACAAATGACGAAGGACAAATGACTAATAACAGCCCAGATTTAGTAATTTTAACAGGGCCAAATGCGAGTGGGAAGAGTTGTTATTTAAGGCAGGTGGGTTTAATTCAATTAATGGCGCAAGTTGGGAGTTTTGTGCCAGCTAAGGCGGCGACTTTGGGAATTTGCGATCGCATTTTCACCCGTGTCGGCGCAGTTGATGATTTAGCGACAGGTCAATCTACTTTTATGGTAGAAATGAATGAAACGGCAAATATTTTAAATCATGCTACGGCGAAATCTTTGGTTTTGTTAGATGAAATTGGGCGAGGTACAGCAACTTTTGATGGACTTTCTATTGCTTGGGCGGTAGCAGAATATTTAGCAACAGAGATTAAGGCAAGAACAATTTTTGCCACTCATTATCATGAATTAAACGAGTTAGCTTCGCTGTTACCAAATGTTGCAAATTATCAAGTAACGGTGAAAGAATTACCTGATAAAATAGTCTTTTTACATCAAGTGCAACCGGGCGGCGCAGATAAATCTTATGGCATAGAAGCAGGACGTTTGGCGGGTTTACCTCCAGTGGTAATTCAACGGGCAAAACAGGTGATGGGACAAATTGAAAAGCATAGTAAAATTGCTGTGGGTTTAAGGGAAGGTGTACAGACTGAACCTAATTCTGCTAAGAAGAAATCTAAGAAAAAAGCTATAGAAATTCCTTTCGCAGATGAGGAACCAGTTACTTTTGAAGAAAATTTTCCGTTTTGATCGGTTCGTTGTAACGACTTCAGTCGTTTTCTTGCGGAATGTACGACCCAAGTCGCTACTACGAACTTTTGATCGTCTCCTCTCCCAATCGCCTCAAAATTTGCAACACAAGATAAAGTTCATTACTTGGATTGAGCAACGAAAAAAGCCTAGAATTTGCATATTCCGCAGTGGGTTGGCGAGTCGCTTTCAAAAACAAAAACTCATTCCCATTCGTAATCATGCCAAACGTGGGTTGAGCCATCTGTGGGTTGCTCAACATATAAGCCAGTGCTTGAGGAATTGCCCTTGTCACTGCAAAATCACTTCGCTTCGACTCAATCACCAACAGCCACAAGCGATTTTTCAACACTAGCACATCAATCCGCCCCCGAATCACTTTGCCTTCATCCTCCAACTCCACATCGACACTAGTTTCTGTCTCAATCCGAAACGGTTTGTGATAAAAACCCGCTAAATCTAATAACGGAGCCAGCACTACCATCTTGACACTGTTTTCTAGCATTGGTGGATCTTCCATCAATTCCACAAAATTGGCTTTCACCCGATCTAACAAATGCTGTTCTACCTCACTCAAAGGTGGATTATCAGTAGACCACTCCCAGAAAAAGCTTTGATTTTGAGCCAGATGTAACCCAAATGCCTGTTTGAGTTCGCGAAGCGTCACTTCATTAGCCGGAATTGTTTGCACCATTTCACTTTATTTACCTATACTTACTTCTCACGTTGCTGACCATTTTAGACGGGGTTGGTAATCTTCTTTTCCAACAATTAAAACATTGCCATTTTCATCACAAATGCCAGCTTTACCTACTCCATGCACTGCAATTCTACCCCGACAAATTGTTCTACTATAATGTTCATGATGATGACCATGAAACATTTTATTTGCGCCAAGTGCTAAAGCTAAATCATCCAATTCTTTAAATCCGAAACGATGGGAAGATGGCGCTTCGTGGGTAACTAAAATATCTGCTTTTTGTTTCCAAAGTGCGACATATTCTTGCCAAAAAATAGTTACATGATGTTTGCGGGGTATACTATCACGCCAGCGTTGTCCTCTACCGCAAGTATGAAGTAAATCTTGGCGAGTGGGAAATCTGGGTTTTGCTGGAGGTCGCCAAATTTTTTCGCGAAAAACGCCGCCTAAACCAGCTATTCTTTTGCCATCTATTTCTACTACTCTGCCATGCAAATTACGATCGCCCAACTTAGACCCAAACAAGTTATCATACCAACTATCTTGATCGCCATCGTGATTACCGGGAATAAACCAAACTTCTGTTTTATCTATGATTTCGGCAAGTTCTTCATCAAGCGATCGTTCTAAATCACAATCACCTAACAACACCACAGCTTGTGGAGAGTAAGCTTTTACACCCCGAATAATTGGTTTAAAATCACCGTGAGGATCTCCAGCAAATAAAATCATTTCCCAAGAAACAGGCGACAGCGAACTACATAAGGCAGAAGGCAGAAGGTAAAAGCTATAAGGTAAGAACAGCAATAATTATTTTGGTGGTTACTATAGGAATCCTGTTTGAAATTTCCCAACATACTGAGATTTTAACTCGTATCCAACAAGGGTTTTAAAATAAAAGCCTTCAGAAATAAAACCGGATTCCTATATAAATACAAAAAACCAAATAATTAAAATAAATCTGCCATCCAAGGTACAGAACTAGCAAAAATTTGTGTGGCACTAGCAAGAGCTTTTTCAGTAGCTTCTAAAAAACCACTAAATTGTAATTGGTGGGCTGTATAAAGTCCCGTGTAAAGCGGTGAGAGTCCACGGATATTTAACCGTAAGTCACCTCTACCTCCTCTCGTTACTTCGCCACTTCCACCAGACACCCTGAGAATAAAGTTGCCATTATTACCAGTCAATAAATCATCTTGAACTGCTAAGTGTAACTCAGCTTCCACCCCGGCTGCATAACCACGTACCGAAAGTGCTTTCACTACATCAATTATCCGCAGCATCCAGATACTTGAATTTTTTACCTTGGCTGTTTGTTCTGGTAAAAATAATAGTAGTGGGTGAACAACTGAACCGCGCCAGGTGGCTGTTTGAATTTGAGAACGATGATCTGCGACAAATGTCCACAAACGTTTTGCTGCCGCTGTTGTCAAAGCTACCCAATCTAGAATTCCGAATTTGGATTCTTGACTATTTTGATAGAAAATAATATAGCCTTCTGGTTGGCTTTGGGCACCCACCAAGTAAGCATAAATTACTTCCTGTTCTCGCAGCGGGATAATTCCTTCCCAAAATTCTCTCGGCTGGATAATTCCTGACCAAATTGATTGGTGGCGATCCAGATAGCCATTTATTTTAATGGCTGATTGACAATAAATGTCAGAAAAAATTTCAGGATTAATTGGAGTTGCTGGTTGAATAGGAAGAGTGCGATCGCTTAACCCTATACTATTAGTCTGTATTTCATAAATACAAGCATTTCCCCCCTGTTCATAACCGACTTTTCGATACAATCTTTGAGTTGCCGGATAAAGTGCTGAAATAGGTACTTCCCTTTTGTGGAGTTCCTGAAGCGTCTGGGATAGCAACTCAAAAGCAACCCCCGTTCCCCGCTGTTCTGGTGGTACTCCCACCCCTGCTAGTCCCGCCATCGCTACACTTTTACCCCCAAACCATTGTCCCATCTGGTATATACCCAAACCACCAACTATTCGACTCCCTTCCCGAACTACCCGGAAGTTCTCTAAACCCAAGCGATGGAAGTATCTTTCCGTGTTGGTAAAAGCAAAGCATTGATTAAGAATAGCTGCTAGTTGCTTCGCCTCTTCTTCATGGGAGAGCAAACCAAATTCTAAGTGAGGTTTCATAAATTTCGTCCAGTAAAATGCAAAGAAATTGAAACAATCAATAGGCAAATTTTATGCTTCTCAACAATTGAACAATAAAAACGTTAAAGTTCATTACAGAAGTTACAGAAGGTAAAACTGTCGTGATACCTTCGTTCATGTTGACTTTCCGAACCAAGAGAGTTGAGATTAAAGCATGGAGAACACTTTGAACTTGCAATCACTTCCAGCCCGCCACAATACAGTTCGTGAAGACTTTAGCGAGTACGTAGCTCATCTCCAACTTCACATGGCTTTACAAGCGCGTAACTTAGTGCCAACTTTAACTGAAGCCGCCGACAGCCGAGAACAACTTTTGCATCAAACTCAAGCTGAGTTGGAAAAAATGATTTCCCGGCAAATGCGCTGACAGATATCTGTTTGTAGGTAGTAATACGGACAAGGTGCGATCGCCCAAAAATCAGATTCGGTTAATACCCAGATGACAAAACCAGCTACCTAACTTTACTAGATCATGGGAAAAACTTCACATATTTTTTACACACAGCACTGAAGAAAGCACTATAATAAGAAGTGTGAGACAGGGGGCTGTAATGGTTTCGACAGGTCGGCGAACGCTGTCTCGTGATACAGGTCGAGAGTGAGTCTTCTCTCGCTAATACCGGGCTCAAAAAAAAGTAAAGGCGAAAAACAACATCGTTCCTTTTGCTCGCGCAACAGTTGCTGTTGCTTAATAATCTCTAAAACAGGTTACGAGCATCTGTAAACCGACTCCGTTAAGGAATACAGAAACAACCCCAACGGATGCGCTAGTAAGTTGTCTCTGGTAGGCTTGCTAGCAAAGAACTCACCAGAGAATCCTATCGTCCGGGATAATGGACGATTCCCGCCTTGAGGATCAGATAGGCTAAACCTGTGAAGGAGCGGGAGGCAAATACCCGGTTTGGACAGCCGTTCAATTCGGCTCAGCTCCATTTTATACCGAAAGCGCTATACCGAAGCTATATGACCACCCTTTTTAGGGTGGTCTAAAGTTTTTATCTTAATGTTGCAAGTAGGGGTAATTCATTGGTAGGGGTAATTCATGAATTACCCCTACCAATGAATTACCCCTACGACGGTGAGAGTGTCAACAGCAATGGTTACAAAGGCTGAGGTTCTTGAGTTTCAGAATCATCCGGGGTAGTTTGTTGGGACTCATCCGAAGTTTCAGGTTGTTCAGTTCCACCGCTCTCAAAGGGAGGTTGACCAGAATCAACACTAGGGTCAGCTTCTTGAGTTTGTACAGGATCGGGCATAGCTTGAATGGTTTGGATTTTTTGCTGTACCCTTTGATAATTGTTGTTGTCGCCTTGTTGTTGAAATAGGGTAGCGGCTGTTTGTAAATCTTGGAGAGCACCGGATCGATCGTCCACTTCACTTCTGACCACACCCCGGTTATAGTAAGCAGAAGCTTCTTGGGGATCGATGCGGATAATTTCGCTTAAATCTTGAATAGCACCAGGACGATCGCCCAGACGACGACGAATAATGGCGCGGTTATTGTAAGCTGTGATTAAATTAGGAGCCAAACGTAGAGCTTCCGTTAAATCTGCGATCGCTCCTTCTCGATCGCCCAAAGCCGCCTTAGCCGAAGCTCGGTTATTATAGGCAGCCGGATCTTTAGGATCGAGACGTATATATTGCTCGTAATCTTGAAGCATTCCCTGACTATCTTTCAAAATTTGCCGAGCCAGACCTCGGTTAAAATAAGCCGAAGCATAGTTAGGAGCCAGAGCGATCGCTTGACTAAAATCTTCATTCGCTCCCTGATAATCCCCTTGATTATAACGAGCAACACCGCGATTGAAGTAGGTCAAGGCATCATTGGAACCCAAACTCACCGCTCTATTAAAGTCCTCAATCGCACCCTGCCTATTTCCTTGCTCAGAGCGCGTAACACCCCTAGCAGTGTAATCGTTAGCAGTTTGGGGATTACTTAACCGTTGTTGTGGATTATCAGTACTGGGGGCATTGTCAACTACCACACCATCGCTACTCCCGCCATTGTGCTCTAGCCACTGGCGAAAGGTATTGATCGGAATTGCCGAATTAAAGCCAGTTTTCACCACATTATCTGTCGCCCTGGGGCTGCGTCCGCCACTCTCTGTTGGTACCATCTCTTGCACCCTGGACAGATCGCCCAATCCGTGAATGCCAACCACTCGACCATCCACATCAAATACGGGCCCACCACTCATCCCACCCAGCGTCACAGCACTATAGCGCAGGGCATAGCCCCATTGAGCATTTCTGCGAACACTCGATACAGCACCTCTGGTGAACTCAAAATCTCGCTCGGCACCCAATCTCTGATTTTCGTAGATGCCTTGCACTGGATAGCCAAATACAAAAACGTCGGCTCCTTCGGTTGTTTGGTCAGAATTTCCCAAAGTGGCTACGGAATAATCTGCTGTGCTAGTAAAAGTAAATACAGCTAAGTCAGGTTCATTCTGGTTGTTTAAGTTTCCCAGAGCTTGAAAATTTGCCGCTGAATAGCTTTGACCATCGTAGGTGCGAACGGTGGGCGAAGAACCTACTTGATTCTTGACATGATTGCAGGTCAGCACCGTGTAAGTGTTACCCTGTTTGCTAATGATCACGCCAGAACCACTACCTCTGCCGTCACTCGACTGATTAACCTGGACTGTAACTAATTTCGCAAACTGGGCAATATCTTGAGGAGTTTTAGCAGCCAGGGCTGCGGATTGGTAAATTACCAGTGCGGCAACAGTTGCTGTTCCTGCTAGCAAGCCAGGAATTGAATCCATACGAGAAAAACCTAGACTCATAAATAACTCCTGAGTGGAATTTAAAGATATAAGATCGAGAATTATTTACCTGATCGCTTGTTGAAACCGAGTCACCGGGATTGCCCAACTCAGGCTTTCCATCTCCCGGAAAAGTTCTTCAGATGGGAGGCTACCATCGGCAAATATAAAAACATTAATACCTTTGAAAGGGTATTTTGCTCGTCCGTTAATCCCCATCAGCCGACCGTACCGATCTAACACTGGGCCACCGCTCATCCCCTCCTCAATGTCGTTGGTATAGCCGAGTTGATAACCCTCTTGTAGAGATTTGTCCGGTAGCATTCCCACCTTACCACTCGTCAATCGAAAAGCTTTTGTTCCCCAATGACGAGTTTCCTCGATCGCATCCGAGTTAATCCAGTGCCAATTGGGAAAACCTGCCGCATAAACTGGGTCGCCAACTGCTAGAGTTTTCCAGTCTGCTATTACTGCCACTTGATAAACCCGCTGGCTCTGAAACTGCACCAAAGCTAAATCTAGATTGGGGAAATTTGCAGAAGGCAGCCAGCGTCCAGAGTGTGTTTGCCCATCGGCAGTCAAAATACTGTAGGGATGATCCTTGTTGTCAGCCAAGACATGATCGTTAGTCACAACAGTATAGGTTTGTCCTGTGCGATCGACAATCACCCCCGATCCCATACCGCGATCGCTAACAATTCTCACACTCACCTGTTGAGCAATAGCTGGCACTGACAGCTTCACCTGTGGAGGAGTGGAAAGATTTTGAGTTACGATACTCGAACTATAAATTGGTTGACTCTCAGAGTTCGGCATAGATTGCAGCTTCGATGGTGGTAATAGTCCACTCAACAAGGGAGCCGCCAATAGCGATAAACAACTCACGAGAATTGCTCGTAAACCCAACATTATTTTCCACTCTTCACGATTTCAGTAATTTTTCCCTAATTATCTATCGGATCACAATGGGCCGGAAGAATCTTCGGTTTGAGATTCGGAGTCATTACTTGGATTCTCCACAGGGCTGTTTTCTTCGCTAGCGCCAGACTCAAAATTCGTTGGTTCTGAGGTGTTCTCTTCATCACCACCGCCAGACTCAAAACTACCAGCAGCAAAAGCATTATCTACTGCTTCTTGCAAGCTGACTTGAGTTTCTCCTTCGCCGCCGCTTTCAAAATTTCCGCCTTGGTTGTCTCCACCGCCGCTTTCAAAAACACCCGGACTTCCTGTACGACCGCTACCAAAACGCACCAACTTGGCTAAAACATCTCCTGCACTTGCCGCATTCCTGGGATTGACTAGGGTAAATAGTACGTTACCAGAATTACAACGTTCGGCACTGTTGACAAAACAAATTACCGTTTGACCATTTACACGCCCGCTAGTCAGGAGTAAGCGAGACAAATCACCACCATTCTGGGCTACGGCTCTGGTTAGTCGAGTGGAAACTTGTTGGCAACGTTCTTGCTGTGAAAATTCTCCTACTGCGGTTCTCCAAGTAATCATTGGGCCTGTTCTTCTGGTGCCTTTTTGGGCGATCGTCACCCATTCATTTCCTTGACGAATGCAGCGGAAGACTGTCGCGGCATTCGATGCCGGACGACTTGTGGTAGAGCGATTTGTGGCAGGGCGAGTCGTTGCCGGACGAGTTGTTGCCGGACGACTTGGTGCGGGTGAATTGTCGCTTCCACCACTTTCAAACTGAGCTCGTGCTGGAGATGGAAATATAGCAGCACTTGATAAAGCAATGGTAGCCAGCAAAACTGGAATAGAATACTTAATTTTCATCTTCAATCCTTTATATTCTGAACTTTAAAATGACAATCACAGCGCTGTATGAGTACAGCGCAAACATTTCAACTCTTGCCAAAGTCAATAGTAGATGTTGAGAAAATGTAAAACTTTGCAACTTTTTCAAGCTAAGCAAAGTTTCAGATCAGCCCCTCACCCTTTACCGTTATTTTTGCCAGCAGTCCAGGGAAAAGTTTAAAAACTGTAACCACACCAGGTAAAATCTATCTTTTCAGATATGCAATTGTTTAACTAGTTCTATTATGTAAGATTCTAGACTGAATGAATAGAGTAAACTTTTCAGCTAAATCAAATCTTCATAAAAGTTTTATTCTCCCAGGAAAATTCGTTTTGCTGCTTTAGAGGAAAGTCTGTTCTCAGTACTTTCACTGAAAAAATTGCTCAGTCTGGCTCTAGAACAAATACTATCTCCCAAGAAACTATTAAGATATCGTCACTTGCCACAGAACTGAGGTAAAAATAACCTTAATGAGATTCAAGAGGTTCTGCTCAAGATGCAGCCAATACGGACATTTAACGTTACACCTTCTTTACCGCCGCGCTTAGAACCCTTGCGGCAGTTAGCTTATAACCTGCACTGGGATTGGAACGTCGATACTAAAGATTTATTTCGTCGTTTAGACCGAGATTTGTGGGAATCTAGCCGCCACAACCCAGTTTTAATGCTTGGTACAATTTCCCAAAGTCGATTGCAGGAAGTAGCAGAAGATGAAGGCTTTATTGCCCAAATGGAAAGGGCGGCTCAACAATTAGAAGATTACCACCATCGCTTAACTTGGTATCACAAAAACCGCAAATTAAGTGCTGGGTCAAAAGTGTCTGCTATTGCGGAGGATTCTGAATCTTTACCTCATGGCTACCAATCTTTACCCTCTGACCAAACCGAGTGCTACGCTTACTTTTCTATGGAATTTGGGTTAACAGATTGCTTACCCATTTATTCGGGTGGTTTAGGCGTTTTAGCAGGAGATCATTTAAAATCTGCCAGTGATTTAGGATTACCTTTAGTTGGTGTTGGTTTACTTTATCAAGAAGGTTATTTTAGCCAATTTCTTAATGCTGATGGTTGGCAAACAGAACATTATCCAATCAACGATTTTTACAATATGCCTTTGCATCTGGAACGCCATCCAGATGGTTCAGAAATTCACATAGAAGTAGATTATCCGGGGCGAAAAGTTTATGCGCGGATTTGGCGGGTGCAAGTAGGAACTGTACCCTTGTATTTGCTGGATACTAATATTGATGCCAACGCTAGTAAGTACGATCACGATATCACTGACAGATTATATGGCGGTGATATTGATATGCGGATTCACCAAGAAATGATGTTAGGAATTGGTGGGGTGCGTGCTTTAACGGCTTTGGGATTAAAACCAAGTGCTTTCCATAAGAATGAAGGACACTCTGCCTTTTTATCATTGGAACGGATTCGGGTTTTAATTCAAGAACAAGGTTTAAATTTTGCTCAAGCAAAACAGGTAGTTGCTGCTAGTAGCATTTTTACTACACATACTCCTGTACCAGCAGGAATTGACTTATTTCCTCCTGATAAAATCCTTTATTACCTGGGTTACTACGCAGAAATATTCGGTTTACAAAAAGAAGAATTTTTGGCTTTAGGAAGGGAAAATACTGGTGATTTAAGTGCGCCATTTAGTATGGCAATTTTGGCAATTAAAATGGCATCTTTTGTGAATGGGGTTGCCAAATTGCATGGTGTAGTTTCACGGGAAATGTTTAAAGGTTTATGGCCTAGTTTACCTGTGGAAGAAGTACCAATTACATCAATTACTAATGGTGTTCATGCCCGTAGTTGTGTTTCTCCGGTGATGCAGGGTTTGTACGATCGCTATTTAGGCCCACGTTGGGAAAGGGCATCAAGCGGCGATACTTTGTGGGATAAAGTAACAGCAATACCTGATGAAGAATTATGGCGATATCACGAACGTTGTCGCGCCGAACTAATCGTATTTGTTCGGGAAAGATTAGTCAAGAAATTTCGAGAAAGGGGTGCTTCAGTAGACCAAATTTCCCAAGCAGCAGAAGTTCTCGATCCGAGTGTTTTAACTATTGGGTTTGCCCGGAGATTTGCTACTTATAAACGGGCGACTTTGTGGATGCGAGATATGGAACGCATCAAGCGAATTATGTTAGCAAATAAATCGCGGAGATTGCAATTTGTTATTGCCGGAAAAGCACACCCCCAAGATATTCCGGGTAAAGAGTTAATTAAAGCAATTAACCATATAATTGGAGAAGAAAATTTGAATCGGAATGTGGTGTTTATTCCCGATTACGATTTAAATGTTGCCCGACACATGATTGCAGGTTGCGATGTGTGGTTAAATACTCCTAGAAGACCAAGAGAAGCTTCGGGTACTAGTGGGATGAAAGCTTCGATGAATGGTCTTTTAAACCTCAGTGTTTTGGACGGTTGGTGGGATGAAGCTGATTATGTCCGCACTGGTTGGCCCATTGGTCATGGAGAAGATTATGACGATCCAAATTATCAAGATGATGTGGAAGCAAATGCACTTTATGATTGCATTGAAAAAGAGGTAGTACCGCTATTTTATCATCGCGATGCTGAAGGTACTCCTCGCGGTTGGGTAAGCAAAATGAAAAATGCAATTCGCATCAATTGTCCTTATTTTAATACGGCAAGAATGGTGCGAGAATATGCTTCTAGGGCTTATTTTGCGGCTAGCGATCGCTACTTTACCATGACTTCGGAAAACTACGATCCTGCTAAAGAATTAGCTAACTGGAAAAACAAAATGTTTGACCAGTGGTACAACATGAAAATTGAAAGCGTTGATGTTTCTGAAGGAGAACAGATTCAAATCAATCAAACAGTTCATGTGAAAGCGAGAATTAATTTAGCAGGAATTAGTTCCGATCATGTGCGCGTAGAACTGTACACTGGACTGTTAAATGCGAACGGAGATATTGTCAACGGAACGCCAACAGTAATGGATTACCAAGGTGCTGATCCCAATGGAATTGGCATTTACACTGGCAATATTACCTACACTTCTAGCGGTTTGCAAGGAATGTCTTTGCGGGTTTTACCCAAACATGAATATCTTAGCAATCCTTATGATTTGGGATTGATTCTTTGGGCACAATAAACCCCACCCCCAACCCCCTCCCCTTGTACGGGGAGGGGGCTAAATTTTATCTGTGTTCATCTGTGTTTATCTGTGGATATCTGTGGTAAAAAAAAATATCATCAAGTTAATTTTAAGGGGTTATGTGGAGAATTAGGAATTACAATATATCCTGTAGAATTATCACCTAAAACTAAATTCCGTTCTGTTCCCCAATACCACCAATAAGCACCAACATAAGCACAAATTAAACTATCGAGTTGGTCTTCTACACTTTTCATTGCTAAACCTGTAAGGGGAATTTCTGGTAATTCAAGTAATTTAAGTTTTGGTTGTAAAGTCGGTAAGTAATTTAAAATATAAAAGCGTAGTTTAATTAATTCACTGCGTCTTTCTGCTAATTTACCTTTTTTATATTTCAAAATCCGTTCTAATCTAAATAAATTCACAATTGCCGGATGAGGAAATACTTCTATTTGATATCTCCCTAATTTTTGCGGTTCTATTGTTGCGGCGTGGGCAAAACCTTTAGCTTCTAAACTTAAGCCAAATTCGACAGTTCTTTGAGCAAAAGGTCGCCCTAAATTTGCTGGGTAACAAGCAGCGTGATAGCGATGAAATAATTTGTGGGTGAGGGTATCTGGGAGGCGCATTCCTGTTGCATTGGGAATTAAAGTTGGCGCATCTACGGCGATAATTGCGGGGGTTGCTGCGGGTGCGAAACTGTCAACCCAGTAAAGAATATCAGAGATAGATTCGCGGCGATCTAAATCAAGTAATTGCAATTGGTTATCTTGCCAAGTTAAGCAGCATAAACCACTTGCGCCAGTTCTCCAACCTAAGTCAATTCCGAGAAAGTTCATAATTATAAATGAGTTTTATAAGTATATTATGATAACATTAAATTAGATAAAATTAGCCAATTTAACAGATTATCCCCGAAATTTTAAATGACCAAATTTGTTTACGATCAATTTGCCAAGGATTATTTAAAGGAGTTATTAATGCCTCTTGGTGAGGTAGAAACTAGCCGAGATGTCCCCGGCGAAGTGCGAGAAATAGATGTGTGGTTTACACCTTACCCAGCAGAACAAAGAGGTGATGCAGAAGTGTTAGGATTGTTGGGAAGATTTGCGACTACTCCATCGATTTTTGAACCTTTTCGCAATGCTGTAAACCTTAACCAAATTCGCGGTTGTATTGGTAAACTATTTGATATCCACGCCAATTTACTGCGTCAGAGTCAGAGGGAAAACAAGCGTGTTCATGAAACAGATTTACCTTGGTTGTGGATTCTTTCGCCTACGGTTTCGAGAGCAATTTTAAATGGCTTTAAAGCTGAAACCGATGAAAATAACTGGCTACCTGGAGTATACTTTTTACCAGAGTATCTCAAAACAGGAATTGTCGCAATTCACCAGTTACCGCCCACCCCGGAAACGCTATGGCTAAGACTTTTGGGTAAAGGAAATGTACAAAAACAGGCTATTAATGAAATAGGCACACTTTCGCCTAATCATCCTTTACGTTCAAATGCTCTTTTATTACTGGCTAATTTGCGAGCAACCATCCAAGCAAGTCAAAATATCGATCAAGAAGAACAGGAGTTAGCTATGGAATTATCACCACTACTTTTAAAATGGGAAGAAGAAGCTATACAGCGAGGTTTGCAACAAGGTTTGCAACAAGGTTTGCAGCAAGGTTTAGAACAAGGAGTAAAAACGGAACGCCGCGCCACTATTGAGAATTTTTTGCAGGCAAAATTTGGGGTTTTGGATGAAGAATTATCGAGAATAATTGAGCGTTTATTGGAGTTGCCTTCAGAGGAATTTACTGTTTTGTTATTGCAATTATCCCGTGAGGAATTGTTGGCTAGGTTTAGTGGCTAAAAAGTACGTTGTTGCGCTTCAGCGCTAAAGCGCAACAACATACTTAGTATTAAAAATGAAAAAAATGCCGAATCAACTATTCCTGATTTTTACCTTATTTCTACTACATAATTGTTGGGTATTTGCGGCTGATTCTTCGCTGAAAAATACTTGTAATGTAGAAGTGTTAGCGGTAGAATATAGAAACTTGCGGACAATTCCCGGACACTTCGGCGGGGGTATTTGGAACGAAGATGTAGATAAATGGAATGGGCGAAAACAGCAAGTAATGAATCAACTTGGTGATTGTTTGGGAACGGGGAGATATAGTAAATCTGATATTATTCAGTTGATGGGGAAAAGCGATCGCACTTCCACCAAAGGAGATAACTTTTTTACACTAATCGAACACACCCGCCAAAATAAACCAAAAGGAAATTACGAATATTTGATTTATTATTGGCGAGGCGGACACGATTTTCTCTACTTCACCTACCAAGGAGAAACCATCATTGATTCCGGTTGGTGGATGGCATGGGAATAATAATTGCGGATAATTTTAATTCAAAAATGCTGTAGGGACACGGCATAATTAATATTTGTCTCTCATTCAATAGATTTATGATGCCGTGTCCCTACAATTTCGCGATATTATCCCCGTTATTCTTTATCTTCCTCTTTTTCCACAATCAAAACCTGAACCAAATGCCAAAGTAAGAAAAAAGAACCAACACAAATTCCTGAAACCGGATCGAACCAACTTACAATATTAACAATCGAAAACTCACCTAACTGCGAACTCACCCGAATTAACTTGCGCTTCGTCAATTTGTCTTTTCGCTGAACCTTGATGCTTTGATACTGCGAATAACTAATCAAAGCTAACAAAATGAAAAGCTGAATTTTTGGATTTTGAGAAAGGATAGCTTTCAATAATTGGGTAGACATAAGTTTTCTTGAACATCAATAACCTACAAATACCCTGATCTTTGGGGTAACTTCCAGACAAGAAACAGACAGATAATAAATTCCCCTTTCTGTCCCTTTCTGTCCCTTCACCCATAACCACCTGAAAATCAATGATGCTGCTGGCAAATTAATCTGTGTAGGGGCGAAGCATTCGGGCGACAATTTATAATACTCAACCAAAATATGTAAATCCCGAATGCTTCGCCCTGCCTTGGCGCAAGATAGTAGATACAGGTTATTTGTGGGGGAGGGCGAAGCATTTGGATACAAGAATCTTTTGTGGGTTGCAGAACTTATCGCCCAAATGCTTCGCCCCTACATCCTCTGACTTTTACCAATAAGATTAAAGGATATGGAAAAATGTTAATATTGCCTATATCATTAATCTTCTATTTATGAATTCAAGCCGCAAACCTCGTGGTATTCCGGCGACTCTAAACGGAATTCAAAAACTCACAGAAGCGAAAGCTAGTCAAAGAGATGAAAACTGCAAACCGCTAAGTTATAAAAAGATTGCTGATAAAGCTCGGATAGATGAACGGACAGTTAAGCGGTTTTTCGGAGGTGATGCGGTTGATAAAGATTCTGCCATCAGCATCGCTAAAGCTTTAAACTTAGACATAAACGAAATAGTCGATCCAAAAGACTTAAACCCACCCACACCAACAACCACACCAACAGAAATCAACTGGCGCGAAATCTGCACCAAAGTATTAGAAACCCAACACCTCCGCCGCCAAGCAACAGCACAACAATATGAATTAAAAATTTACGTTCCCTTGGGATTAATGGAACGTCCCAAAACACCAAACCCCATAAAAAACGCCACAGGAGAAGACTCGCCACCGCAGAAAGAACCAGAACTGCAAATCGTCCAAACTTATAAAGATGATGCTTTTTTCCTGAAAGTTATTGCCGAAAATCACACCGAAAAACGCAAGCATATTGCGATAATTGGCGAACCGGGTGCGGGGAAAACTACGCTGTTAGGAGAATTGGCAGAACGTTTGGCGAAAAATTCCCCGGATTTTCCCATTTGTATTCGCTTGGCAGATTTACGTTCTAGCACAATTGCCGATTATTTACTCAATAATTGGCTCTCCAAAGCATTGCAATTTATCGATTTTGAAGCCGAAAATGTCACCCCAGAAATCAGAAAATCATTCAAGCAACTTTTCGCAGCAGGTAAAGTGTGGTTGCTGTTGGATGGGGTGGATGAAATGGCGGCGACTTCCCCTATCGAGGCGTTGGCGAGAATTCGGGAACAACTGACAGACTGGGTGGGTAAGGCGCGGGTGGTGCTAACTTGTCGATTGAATGTTTGGGATGCGGCGATTAACAATACCCTGACAAATTTTGATACTTATAAAACTTTGGAATTTGAACCGGATGATGTGGATGAGTTTATTCGCCAGTGGTTTGAAGAGGCGAGTCAGGATGAGAAACGGCGCAATTCTGGCAATGAAACTTTTTGGCGAGAACAGGGAAAACGCTTAACAACACAATTAAAAGAACCGGGAAAAGAGCGAATCAAAGAACTGGTACGGAATCCCCTGCGGTTGTCGATGTTGTGTCAGTCTTGGTGCGTACCCCAACAGGAATTGCCGGAAACGAAGGCGGCACTTTACGAGCAGTTTACCACTTATTTTTTTGAGTGGAAACAAGAGGAATTCTCCAAGAAACAGCGAGTATTAAACCAGAGGGATAAAAAACAGATTCAACAAGCTTTGGTAAAGTTGGCTTTAGCGGCAATGGAAAGCGTTAATCGGTTTCGGATTGAGCAAGATTTTGCGATTGAGCAGATGGAGGAGGAGTGGTTTAATTTAGCTGATGAATTGGGATGGTTGGTTTTAGTTGACAGGGATACTCGCACGAAAAAGCCTGTTTACGCTTTCTTCCATCCGACGTTTCAGGAATATTTCGCCGCTTGTGCAATTGGGGATTGGCACTTTTTTTTAAATCACCAAATTCCCCCGGTTTCTGCTTGCAGTTACCGCATTTTTGAGAGGCAGTGGCGAGAGGTAATTTTGCTATGGTTGGGGCGAGGGGAGATAGAAGGAAAGCAGAAAGAGGAATTTATTGATGCTTTGGTTAATTTTGAGGATGGATGTGGAGGTTTTTATGAAAATAGAGCTTATTTTTTAGCTGCTGCTGCAATTGCCGAATTTCAGGATTATTCTCAAATAAATGAAGTAATGGAGTGGCTCATTAAGTTTAGTTTGGGTTATTTTGATACTGAAGAACAAGAGTGGATAGATTTTCTTGAAATAATTAGTAATGCAGCTAGGGAAGCATTGGAAAAGACACACAAACCAAAAGCGATCAATGCTTTAGTGCAACTGCTCAATTCTCCCGAACTTAATGATTACAGGCGTATGGAAGTAGTCGAAATATTAGGAAATATTGGTCAAGGCAATCAAAAAGCGATCGACACTTTGGTGCAACTGCTGAGTTCTCCCCAACTTGATGATGACGACCGCAGGCAAGTGGCAGAAAGCTTAGGGAATATTGACCCAGACAATCAAAAAGCAATCGATGCTTTGGTACAAGTACTGAGTTCTTCCAAACTTGATCCTTTTACTCGTAGAAGAGTAGCAGAATACGTAGGGAAAATCGACCGAGAGAACCAAAAAGCGATCGATGCTTTATTGCAACTGCTCACTTCATTCAATCTTAATGAAAATCTCTGTTGGCAAGTCTCAAAATGCTTAGAGAAAATTGGCATAAGTAATCAAAAAGCGATTGGTACTTTGCTGCAACTGCTCAATTCTCCTGCTCTTGATGATGCCACCCGTTGGCGAGTGGCAGAAGGCTTAGGAAAAATAGACCCAGGTAATCAAAAAGCGATTAATACTTTAGTGCAACTACTCAACTCACCCGTTCTTAAGGATGATACTCGTGGGCAAGTAGCAGAAAGTTTAGGAAAAATAGACCCAGGTAATCAAAAAGCGCTCAATACTTTAGCGCAACTACTCAACTCACCTGCTCTTTCTGATAACGCCCGTTGGCTAGTAGCAGAAAGGTTATGGGAAATCAATCCAGGCAATCAAAAAGCGCTCGATACAATGGTGCAACTACTCAACTCACTCTGTCTTGATCAGAATCTTCATTACTTAGGAAAATATATAGCGGAAATTGACCCAGGTAATCAAAAAGCGATCTGTACTTTAGTAGAAATTCTTAATTGTAATCTAGATGTTGATACCTGTTGGCGAGTTGCAGATAGCTTAGGGAATATTGACCCAGGTAATCAAATAGCGATTGATACTTTGGTGCAACTGCTCAAATCTGACTATCTTGATGATTACACCCGCAGCGAAGTGGGACAAAGTTTAAGGAAAATCGACCCAGGTAATCAAATAGCGATCAATGCTTTAGTGCAACTGCTCAGTTATTCCCATCTTAATAATTATGATCGTAGGGAAGTAGCAGAAAGCTTGAAAGAAATCGAGACAGACAAGCAGTTTGCCGTCATTACAGCCTTAAAAACCAACTTAAACAACTCTCTTTACGAATACTACGAATTAATCTGGCACTACGCCCAAAATCTGCCCTACCCCGACTTCTATCAAGCTTGGCACCAAGACACCCTTACCAACACCGCAACAGCAAACCTCAACATAGCAAACTTACCCCAAGTCCTTGCCGAAGCTATTAACAATCAACCCGAATTATGCAGCAAAGTAAAGCTAATTTGCATCGACACACACCAAATCATCGATCGCGAAAACCCCGCCCCAGAAATTTACGACCAGATGCTAAATCAAAATTGTCCAGAGTGGCAGAATGGGTATCCAGAAACAATGCAAAAACTCAAACTTTATTGGAATTACCTGCGCCGCAATAGCGAAATTCCCCTGTTTTTCATCTGCTACGATTCCACAGCACTCACAGCCACACCCACAGGATTTAGCCTTCCCTTTCTGACAGCTTTGAGCAAATTTGATGGCGCGATTTGTGTGGTGTGTGAAAAAGGGGAATTTGGGTTGCAAACATTTTCACCGAGTCAACCAAATTTAATAGCAGATATTGTCGGTTGGATGAGAGAGAAAATGATGGAAAATTTGTAGGGTTTGTAGGGGCGAAGCATTTGGGCGACAATTTATGTGGCGTAACCAAAATATTTATGTCCAAATGCTTCGCCCTGTCCCAGGCAACAAAAATAAATGTAGGGGAGAAGCATTTGGGGGACAATTTATGTGGCGTAACCAAAATATTTATGTCCAAATGCTTCGCCCTGTCTTGATGTAGTAATTTATCTAGAAATAACCAAAATATTTGTGTCCAAATGCTTCGCCCTGTCCTGATGTGATAATTTATCTAGAAGTAACCAAAATATTTATGTCCAAATGCTTCGCTCTGTTTTGATGTAATTCGCCCTGTAATTCGCCCTGTTTTGCTCTGCAAATAAAAATGTTTGTTCATATAAATTGTCGCGGGGGGAGGGCGAAGCATTCGGGAATATAAATTGTTGATTACCCAGATATATTGTCGCCCGAATGCTTCGCCCCTACGGTTGATTTTTTGGTTGATTATTTGATTTTTTCTTGGAGTTGGGGTTTCTTGATTTTAGAATGGGTTTCTGTGGAGTGCATTAACCAGCAACAGATCTTGGGCAAGGTCTGAGGTATCTAGTGGAAACATAACCTCCTGTGGAAAGCCTTACCCAACCCCGGTAATAACTATTAGGAATTACTCTGACATAACTGCCATTGTAAGCATAACCGATAAGCCGTCCACCTGGCGATCGACGAATGAAAAGTCTGCCGCCATTAGTAACAACTCGACTGCAAGCTGCTCGGTTAGAGACTTGTTGGTAGTCATCATATTCATCATCAATAAATGATGTTTGTATTGTTTCACAAGATTGGAAATATAGAGTTGATGCGGTGCTAGGTTTGATACCAAAACCAAGAGAACCCAACGCAGAAAGAGAAACTAAAGAAAAGGTAGCTACCAAATTTTTCCAAGCACTCATACTTTTAGATTCCTCTAGTGAGAAAAACAAAACTTCTTGTCAGTCTTTCAGAGAAGAGGTATTACAACCCGGATTTTTTGCCTAAAAACTTTGTAGTCACGACTTCAGTCGTTTCCGGGCGAGATAGAAGGACTAAAGTCCTGACAACAAACCCGTTTATTGTGCATTCACACTTCATCTAAAATCAGGTAATGGGCTCCTGATTCCAATGCAAACTCCGGCACAGAAGTGGGAAAAGGGCCTCAACAGCGACTTTTTTACAGATCGCACCATGCCCAATCTGCTTCTGTTTCTGGTTGCACGTTACGATCGGCAAATCTAATTTCCCACTCTTTAACCTCTTGAAGTTGCTTTGAAAGGGAACAGGGGACTAGGGAGGGGTTAGGGGTTAGGGGTTAGGGGTTAGGGGTTAGGGAAAAACTCCCCTGTGCTCCGAGATCTCCCCTGCTCTGTAAAAAGGCTAGTAAATTGAAAAAAGAGACTAAAAAACTGTGTCAGCTTCAGCTTATTTTGCTCAAGCACCCTAATTTCGCAAAAATTGCTTGGTTTCCAGCTTACTTCCTATTTATTCAAAACGAAAAGTAGATTTTAGTAAAGTTTTGTGAAGCTTATTTGTAGATGCTTTCAGAAAATTGCCGAAAACTTGAGAAACAAAAAATGTAAAACTAGTTAAGTGAGTTATTTAAACAACTTTTAAGCAAGTTCGAGACAGTCTAAGAAATTTATGGCGAAACAGCGAGTTCTCTCTGGGGTTCAACCAACTGGCAATCTTCACCTGGGTAACTACCTGGGAGCGATTCGCAATTGGGTAGAAGGACAGAGCGAGTACGATAACTTTTTTTGTGTAGTTGATTTGCACGCAATTACAGTTCCTCACGATCCGGCTACATTGGCGGAGAATACATATAAAATAGCGGCTTTGTATCTAGCTTGCGGCATAGATTTAAATTATTCGAGTATTTTTGTGCAATCTCATCTTCCCGCCCACAGCGAATTAACTTGGTTACTAAATTGCATTACGCCTTTAAACTGGTTGCAAGATATGATTCAGTTTAAGGAAAAGGCTGTAAAGCAGGGGGAAAATGTTAATACTGGTTTGTTAGATTATCCGGTATTAATGGCATCGGATATTTTGCTTTACCAAGCTGATAAAGTGCCTGTAGGTGAAGACCAAAAGCAACATTTAGAATTGACTCGTGATATTGCAGTGCGATTTAATCATTTGTTTGGTAAAGGAGAAAAGGTGTTAAAGTTGCCCGATCCTTTAATTCGATCGGAAGGTGCGAGAGTAATGAGTCTGACGGATGGGACAAAGAAAATGTCTAAGTCCGATCCTTCGGAATTAAGTCGAATTAATTTGTTAGACTCGCCCGAAGAAATTCAAAAGAAAATTAAGCGGTGTAAAACTGATCCGGTGCGCGGTTTGTCTTTTGATGACCCGGAAAGACCGGAAAGCCGAAATTTGTTAACCTTATATATGCTGCTTTCTGGTAAGACTAAGGAAGAAGTTACGGCAGAATGTGCGGATATGGGTTGGGGTCAGTTTAAGCCTTTATTGACAGAAACGACAATTAATGCTTTAAAACCAATTCAAGATAAGTATGATGCGGTGATGAATGAGAAGGGTTATCTGGAATCAGTGTTGCGGGAAGGGAAGGAAAAGGCTGGTGCGATCGCCAATCAAACCCTAGCAGAAGTAAAAGCCGCAATGGGCTATTCCCAACCTCTCTAGAAGCAGGGGAGCAGAGGAGCAGAGGGGCTCCAGGGGCAGAGGGGAGAAAAACTCAACACTCTTTCAAAACTCAAAACTCTCTGATTCCCTAACTCAAAACTCAAAACTCTCTGATTCCCTAACTCAAAACTCAAAACTCAAAACTCAAAACTTTATGCACAGCACGCAATACCCAAAACCTTTAAATTACTTTCGTAACGCTGTTAAAAGCGGAGAATTTTTGATTACCGCTGAAGTCTCACCACCAAAGGGAGGTGATTCAACTTCGATGCTGAAGATGGCGCAACTCCTGAAAGGTCGAGTTCATGCGGTGAATATTACGGATGGTAGTCGGGCGGTGTTGCGGATGTGCCCCTTAGCAGCTTCAACCATTTTGCTGCAACATGGTATTGAACCAATATGTCAGGTTGCTTGTCGCGATCGCAACCGCATCGGCTTACAAGCGGATCTCATGGGTGCTAACGCTCTTGGTATCCACAACATTTTAGCCCTCACAGGCGATCCTGTAAAAGCCGGAGATCATCCCGATTGTAAAGCGGTTTTTGATTTAGAATCTGTGCGCTTGCTACAATTAATCGACAAAATGAATCATGGTTTTGATTGGAATGATAAACCTTTAACAGATGGCGCGACTGATTTATTTGTCGGTGCAGCTGTCGATCCGCAATCACATAGTTGGTCAGGTTTACAACGACGTTTTGAGCGAAAAGTACAAGCCGGGGCGCAGTTTTTCCAAAGTCAATTGATTGCAGATTTCGACAAACTGGAAAAGTTTATGAATCAGATTGCAGTTGGTAGTAATAAGCCAATTTTAGCGGGAATTTTCTTAATTAAATCAGCGAAGAATGCCGAATTTTTAAATCGTTGTGTACCGGGAATCGAAATTCCGCAATCGATTATCGATCGCCTAGCCGCTGCCAAAGATCCCTTGCGCGAAGGAATGAAAATCGCCGCCGAACAAGTAAAAACGGCAAAAGACATTTGTCATGGGGTTCATTTAATGGCAATTAAAAGAGAAGATTTAATTCCCGAAATCTTAGATATGGCAGGAATTTCACCTATAGCAAAAAGTGTGTGAAGTCAAGCCTTAAGTTTGTTGTAGCGACTTTAGTCGTATTATTTACATTAAAGGACTAAAGTCCTTACAACAAACCAAACAGTAAGGAAATATTCGCATGGATTTACTAGTAGCGGATAGAATTCGGGGAGTTTTATTTGGTCAAGCAGTAGGAGATGCCCTTGGATTTGGCACTGAATTTATTTCTCGCGAACAAGTGAAATTTACTTATCCAAATGGATTAACAGACTATTCTCAAATCAGATACTTTTCGAGAATTACTAACCAATTTGAGCAACTTCAAGATTGGCGATGGCAACCTGGAGATTGGACAGATGATACAGACCAAATGCTCTGTATTCTGGATAGCTTACTAACTTATCGACAACTGAATATTCAAGATATTGCTACTCGTCTGCAAAATTGGGCTGTTACAGATGGTTTTGGAATTGGTAGCACAGTCAAAACTGTTGTTCATGACACAGAATTTTTGCTTAATCCCCATCTTGTAGCTCAAAAATATTGGGAATCTAAGGATAGAAAATCAGCCGCAAATGGCGGAGTAATGCGAACATCAGTTTTAGGAATTTGGGAATATAAAAATGCTGAAAAAGTGTGGTCTAATGCTGAACAGGTATGTCGAATTACTCACGCCGATCCTCGTTGTATAGGCTCATGTGTAGCTGTATGTTTAGCAATTAGTCAACTCATTCAAGGTGTAGAAAATATAAATCAATTAGTGGATTCGATCGCTAATCAAGTGAAGATATTCCATCCTGAAATGGAGATATACTTCGCCAAAGCAAAAGCAGATTCACTAGAAGCTTTAGACTTAGATGAAGGTCTTAATCCCAATGAGAAATATACATTAGGCTATACACTGAAAACTTTAGGCGCAGCATTTTGGGCGTTACTTCATGCTTCAACCTTTGCAGAAGGACTTTTGGCAATTATTAATGAAGGAGGAGATGCAGATACAAATGCTGCGGTAGCAGGAGCATTATTAGGAGCAAGATTTGGTTATCAAAAAATTGAACCTTCTTGGGTGGAAGGCTTAATTTACAAACAAGAGCTATCGGAACGAGTAGATAATCTAATCGAACTTTGCGATTATTAACTCAAGTTTCTAGTTATTAATTCTTTCGGAGTTCCCCCCGTGATGTTAATAGCAAAGCTTCCTCTGGTTCCCCCCTTATTAAGGGGGGTAGTGGGGGGATCTAATGCTGTGATTACTAGGTTTTGATCCCCCCAACCCCCGTGATTTTAATAGCGAAGCTTCCGCTGGTTCCCCCCTGATTAAGGGGGGCTCCAGGGGGATCAAAAGGGGGGCTAAGAAACAGCCGGATTTATAACTAGCAACTTAAGTTATTAGTAAATTTCCGGCTTAAGCGAGAAGCCTAATTACCCTCAACTACCAAAAGCAGATTGCGGTGTTTCCTTGAGTTTTTTCTGAGCAGATTGCATCAATTCTTGTGCTTCTTGGTAAACCGTTGTTCCGGTTTGTACTTTTTGTAATTCATAAATTATACTTTGGATTTGGCTAATCATTTGATTGCGATCGCGTCCTCCAAAATTACTAGCTAATAAACTTTCAATTTCCCGTTTTGCTGTCGTTAATGCAGCAACAGAAGTTTCCTCAGCTTGTCGCCTAATTTTCACAATTCCCAAATTACCTTGATAAGTAATTAGTAACTTTTGTGCTTCTAAATAACCCGATTCTTCTAAAGAAATTTTCTCTAATCTATCGATCGCTTGTTCCCACAACTTTTCCACTTCTTGCCATTCCGCAGCCGTATGAGGTGGATTTTGTCCTTTAACAGCCGCAGCCATTGCAAATTGCCTTGCTGCATCCATTAAAGTGCCTGTGCGTTCATTTTCCGTAGCTAAACTCGAAATTTGCCCAAAATCACGTTGATAAGCTGCTATTTTCGTTTGTGCCCCTTTACCAGCGAAAGTTTGTGGTGGTAATTGTTCCAATTGATCTAAAGCAACTTGCCAAGCTGCGATCGCTTTTTGGCGTTCTTGCCAACTTTTCGCCGCCTCATGTTGCTGCTTCGCCGTATTTAAAGCTTGTTCTCCCTGTTCCAACAAAGTTTGAGCTTGCTTTTCTTGAAACAGTTTCGCTTCCATTCGCCCTATATTAGCACGCGCCGAGCGAAATTCATCAAAAGTAAAATTCCATCCAAACCAAAATCTATATTGAGGTTGATAACCTAAAAACCAAACAGGTAAACCATCTAAATGTTTTTGTGCTTGCTTGACCTTTTGTTCTCCCAAAACCAAATCTGCGGGACTAGTAGCGCGATTAACCAGCTGATCGGCTTGTTCTACCAGTACGATCGCTTGGCGATAATCATAATCCATTTTCATATAACTAGGTAGCAGCAAAATTGGTGCAGTTCGCGCCACAGGCCAACGAATCATCGGATAAGGTAAGTTTAATACCCAAATCGTCCCAGCAGTAGCACCTGCAATTCCCACCACCCATTTGATTGTATCCCACGCACCCGGAGGACGATTAGCTTTAGCAGCTTTTTTCAGAACTTGATCGCTGAAATTAGGGAAAACATCGCTAATGGTATCACGCAGTTCTTCATAAGAAGCTAGATCGCCATCTTGGTCTTGCAATTTATTTAATCGTTTAAGTACGATATCTCGCTGTACTTTCAACAGAGGATCTTTTCCCACACACCTTTCCACTTCCGCACGTAAAATTTCCCAAGCGCGACCTGTGAGACGAGACATAATCAATACCTAACCAGTAGCATTGTTATTCCAATTTAGCTCAGCCAAAATTTAAAATAAGATAAATTGCCGGATTTTTTAGGGAAAATATACAAATGATGCGACGTGGTGTTACCGTATGGTTTACTGGTTTAAGTGGTGCAGGGAAAACTACGATTAGCAAAGCGGTGGAACAGGAATTGCGATCGCAAGGCTATTTAGTAGAAGTTCTCGATGGTGATATTGTTCGTCAGAACTTAACCAAAGGTTTAGGTTTTAGTAAAGAAGACAGAGACGAAAATATTCGCCGCATTGGTTTTGTGGCGCATTTATTAACCAGAAATGGCGTAATTGTTTTAGTTTCAGCAATTTCTCCTTATCGGGAAATTCGCCAACAAGTCAAAGCCAAAATTGGTGATTTTGTTGAAGTTTTTGTTAATGCACCTTTAGAAGTGTGCGAACAAAGAGATGTGAAAGGATTGTATAAAAAAGCCAGAACGGGGGAAATTAAACACTTTACTGGAATTGACGATCCTTACGAAATTCCTACTAATCCAGATGTGGAATGTCGCACAGATTTAGAAACAGAAGCCGAAAGTGTAGCCAAAGTTTGGCAAAAACTACAAGCATTTGGATATCTGGATTAAGTAGTTAGTAGTTCTGTAGTAATTATTTGTGCTTTTGCACTAATTACTACTCCCATTAGGCTCGGTTTTTCAACAAATTTACCAAACTAGAAATTAGGGTAACTGGACATTTTTCTCTGTTAATTGTCAACCTGCTAAATCCACTAAAGCATCCCGTTTAAACCTGAGTGTGCGAGAAACTGAGATGCGATAATGGTCAGAAGTGAATACTGATAGTGTAATGTTATTACTTTGACCAGAATCTAGAATGCGTTTCACTGTACAGATCTGCATCTTATTATTGCAGTAAGCAATGATGCGATCGCCCATTTTGATATCCAACGCTTGTATTTTCAAGTTCAATTCAACCTCATCAAGGACTTGGCTTACTTAGCTATATTTAGCAGTACTTTTGCTATCAAGCCCGCGATTTACGATTCCTGTTTACCATACCACATAAATCAAAATTTCTCTATGTCTATCGATAGACGTATTCCTTGTCAAGGGGACTTATACTTAAAACCTAATTAAAATACTGGTTTTTATAAGATGCTAGCTTTATTAACAACTTCGATCGCATTGCCCCGCGACCTGATTAATAGTCGCCAGCGACGAAGTATTATCCCCACAATCGATCAATCTATGTACGAGCACCATACTTGTCTTTGTTGCTCAAACACTTTACTACGTCATATCCGCATGGGAGGCATTTACTGGCGTTGTAGTCACTGTTATCAAGAAATGCCTGTTTAGAAAACAATTGCACAGAAAGATTCTGCTGATGGATCGGTCAATCCAAGCTGATCTATTTCCTGCATCTGCTCCAAAAAAAGAGTGAACTGAAACAGCGCTAAGGATCTCAACAATGAAAGCATTATTGCTCTATCCTCAGTTTCCCCAGTCCTTTTGGTCTTACGATCGCTTCATGGAAATAGCTGGATTTAAAGCAGTTATTCCACCTCTGGGAATCATTACAGTCGCCGCCCTCCTCCCGAAAGAATGGGAAATTAGATTTTGCGATCGCAACGTTAACCTCGAAACAGAGGCAGATTGGCAATGGTGTGACTTAGTTATCCTCTCTGCGATGTTAGTACAGAAATCAGATTTCCACGCCTTAATTCAAAAAGCAGTAAAATTAGGCAAAAAAGTAGCAGTAGGTGGCCCCTATCCCACATCGCTTCCCCAAGAGGCCCTCGACTCAGGAGCCCATTACCTGATCCTCGATGAAGGTGAAATCACAGTTCCACAATTTATCGCAGCACTTAATCAAAGTCAAGAGCAAGGAATTTTTCGCGCCTCGGAAAAACCGGATGTCACCCAAAGTCCCATGCCTCGCTTTGATCTCCTGAAACGCGATGCCTACTTCATGATGGCAATTCAGTTTTCTCGCGGTTGTCCCTTCAACTGCGAGTTTTGCGATATCATTACCCTTTACGGTCGCAAACCGCGCACCAAAGAACCGAGTCAAGCAATAGCAGAATTGCAAAAGCTTTATGATTTAGGTTGGCGAGGTTCACTTTTCATCGTTGATGACAACTTTATTGGCAATCAGCGTAACGTCAAACGCTTTTTACGAGAATTGATTCCTTGGGTAAAACAACACAATTACCCCTTCACTTTCATGACTGAAGCTTCTGTAAATTTGGCAGAAGACGATGAATTGTTAGATTTAATGAATCAAGCCGGATTTTATGCTGTATTTCTCGGCATTGAAACCCCAGATCAAGACAGTTTGAAAGTAACTCACAAACTACAAAATACTCGTCATCCTCTCATTGAAGCTTGTCGCAAAATTAATCAGGCAGGTATGCTGATTTATGCAGGATTTATTCTCGGTTTTGATGGCGAACGTTCTGGCGCAGGTGAGCGAATTCAAGCATTTATAGAACAAAGCAGTATTCCTCAACCTATGCTAGGCATTCTCCAAGCTTTACCTAATACTCAATTATGGCATCGCCTGGAAAAAGAACAGCGTTTAGTAGAGGGTGTTGGTATTACTAAAGTGGGAGATCAAAATACTTTAATGAATTTTACCCCCACTCGTCCCATCGCTGAAATTGCCAAAGAGTATGTCGAAAGTTTCTGGAAATTGTATGAACCCAAAAACTATCTCAAACGCTGTTTTAAGCAATGTCTCAAGATTAATTCGCCAGCACAACGAAAGCAAACAATGCAATTTCCCTTGGGTAAGGGGTTGCGATTAGTTTCCCAGGTAATCTGGCATCAGGGAATACGTAGACCGGAAATTCGCGGACAATTTTGGCAACAACTATTAACAATTCTGTTAATAAAGCCGCAAGTTCTGAATATGTATTTGGGTTTATGTGCTGCTGGAGAGCATTTTTGGGAGTACCGAGTTTTGGCTAGGGAAAGGATTACTGAACAGTTAGGTTACGATCCACTAAAAGTTTCTGTAAAACCTGAGAAAAAACCAATGCTTGTTAGGTCTTGATTTTGATTCAGGCTCTATCTGTAGGGTGCGTTAGTGATAACGTAACGCACCATTCCACTAAACCAATTATTTTGGGATCTGGCAAAAATTTGTTTTTTTACCACAGATGAACACAGATGTTAATTAACTCAAGTTGCTAGTTACAAATCCGGCTCTTTCTTAGCCCCCCTTTTGATCTCCCTGGAGCCCCCCTTAATAAGGGGGGAACCAGCCCAAGAAGAGCTATTAACATCACGGGGGGTTGGGGGGATCTAAACCTAGTAATCACGGCGTTAGATCCCCCCACTACCCCCCGAAGTTCGGGGGGAACTCCGAAAGAAGTAATAACTAGCAACTTGCGTTAATTAGGATTTTTGGGGGATACAAATGACCAATGACAAATTACATATACCTCGTCATTTGTACACGGTAACGGTCTTTTTTCGTGACGGCAATTTCACCAACTTCTAAACGTCCTTTACCGCGAATTGCGACTAAATCACCTGACTTTAATTGATGACTAGCTTGGGTAATTTCTTTCCAATTTACTCGGACATCACCACCATCGATTAAGTCTACCATTTTGCTGCGAGACATTCCAAAACCAGCGGAAGCGATCGCATCTAACCGCAAAGAAGCT
The DNA here is from genome assembly GCF_041929345.1 of Floridaenema aerugineum BLCC-F46. NCBI lineage: Bacteria > Bacillati > Cyanobacteriota > Cyanophyceae > Aerosakkonematales > Aerosakkonemataceae > Floridanema > Floridanema aerugineum. Next base: position 21,562 of record NZ_JBHFNQ010000121.1, on the reverse strand, counting down.
TCCACCGTAGTCATCTCTTTCTTCTTCGGTTCTTTAATCTTTAATTCGCTAATTTCAAGGCGTTGAGTTCTTACAGGGACCGATCGCACTTGTTCCAAATGTGTCTCTAAATATTCCACCATTTCAGGAACTACAATTGCTTGAGCACCTCTTTCACCCAAAACAATCAAATCTCCGGTTTTTTCCCGATTAATTCCACATCCTAACATTGCCCCTAAAAAATCTCGGTGAGTTGCCGGATCGAAGAGGAAATTACCAGCAATTTCTAAAGCGGCAATTTCCACTTGGGAGATGTCTAGAGGGAGTTCGGAACGTGCGATCGCCAACCGCTGTCTTTCCGCCTGGGGATACCCACCCCAAGCTAGCAAATGCACTTCCGTCAACTTACCAAACATCCGTTGAACTTCTGCCAACTCTGGCGGCGAAAGAAAGTCAGAAAACACAATTTCCCAAGTTTTAATTGCCTGCTCAGCTAAATCAATTACCCTAGCCGCACAGTCTCTATTTTCTACACCTTTTAACAGTTCTTCTCTTGGTAACATCAGAGGATTTTAGATTGGGTATTTGGGATTTTTGATTGATTCATTAACTGCCATTTCCAAACTTGAGTATCTGGAACTTCTGGCATTTCTACTAAGTGTAATTGCTCCATGCCTAACTTTGACAAAATTTGCATAGAAGCCAAATTATCGAGCGGACAATGAGCAACAATTCTCTTTAATTCCGGGTGAGAAAAAGCCCAATTTACTAAAGCTTCTACCGCCTCAAAAGCATAACCTTGATTTCGATAAGCAGCAAACACCTCATAACCAATTTCTAAACTTCCCGACTCATCAGGTTTACCACCGAAACCCAAATCACCTATTAAAATATTCTGTTGACTTTGAATCATCAACCAAACACCCCAACCCAAGTTTGAGGGATCGTCCACCAGCATTTGAGCATACATTGGTAAAAAATCTTGCACCTCCGTTTTTTGCCAATCTTCTGGTACACTCGCCCCCAAAATTTCAGCTACTCGCAACGGATTAAAAATACTCGCTTCCGCTACTTCCAAAGGGCATGGAATTAACTTTAAGCGTGTCGTTTTGATTCGCAAACTGCTCGCAGGATGATTTTTAGACATTTGGTTCCACGTAACCTTGAATATTTTCGGGTTCAAATTGACGGAGAATATTAGTAGCTCGGCGGGTCACAGTTTCCGAGCCTTTGACTACAATTAAATATTTACCAGCATTTAAACGATTGCGATAGGGCAGAGCATCACCACCACCAAAGATTAATCCAGTTCCCCCACCAGCGAAAATACTGCCCATTGCCCCGGAGATCGCACCTAAAACCCCACCAATTAAATGATTGCCGATTTCACCAGCCCAAGCAAAGGTATTTAACCCAGTGATGACGCTGAAGGTAGTACCAGCGACAAAACCAAAAGGGATTAACCAAAATGCCATGAATTTAGCTTGTTTAATCGCTTGTTCGTTGGGGTCAATTAAACCAAATTCATCGGCACTTTTGTAGCCTCTGCCTAAGATGGTAACTTTATCCATCGCAAAACCTTCTTTTTCTAAAGCAGAGTAAGCTGCTTCTGCTTGAATGCGATCGCTCAAAACAGCAACAAGATAATTCATAGACCTAACATATAGCGGTTACTTTTAACAGCGTAGCAGCGAAGGGAACAGGGAGGATGGGGAGATGGGGAGATGGTAGGGCTAATTCATGTTCGGAGGAAAAAATCATTTAAGTGGAACAAGACTGACACAGAAGATCTAAATGTAGGGGTAATTCATGAATTACCCCTACATTTAGACCCAATCCCGACTCAAAGCCTAAAAACTTTCTAGCAAAACTCAATCGGTAATGTCGTTTGCCGCTAGAATGACCTACTGTAAAGATTTTTCATGGTGGCAAACCAGTACAAGGTAGCAATAACTATTGCAGTTAAAAAAGGTGAAAAAGCTTTGTATAAGCGTATAAAAGCCTTCTGCCCTCTGCTTTCTGCCTTCTGCGTTCTTATTTAAACTCACTTACTACTCATGTCAAAGGTTCTCGTTTCCGATCCAATAGACCAAGCTGGCATCGACATCTTATCCCAGGTAGCCCAAGTTGATGTAAAAACCGGGCTACCCGCAGAAGAGTTGGTGAGGATCATTCCCGAATATGACGCATTAATGATCCGTTCCGAAACTCGCGTTACTCAAGAAGTGATCGCAGCTGCTAAACAGTTGAAAATTATTGGTCGCGCCGGGGTTGGTGTTGATAATGTAGATGTGCCTGCGGCAACCAGACAAGGTATTGTCGTAGTTAACTCCCCGGAAGGTAACACGATCGCAGCAGCTGAACACGCGATCGCCCTAATGCTAGCACTCTCTCGTTCGATCCCCGATGCCAACACTTCAGTCAAAAGTGGAAAATGGGAACGTAAAAAATTCGTTGGCACAGAAGTTTACAAAAAAACTCTCGGTATTGTTGGCTTAGGTAAAATAGGCTCTCACGTAGCCGCAGTCGCCAAAGCAATGGGTATGAAATTATTAGCATTCGACCCATTTATTTCTACCGAACGTGCAGAACACATCGGTTGTCGTTTGGTAGATCTGGATATGCTATTCCGGGAAGCTGATTATATTACGCTGCATATACCCAAAACTCCAGAAACTACCAATTTGATCAATGCCGAAGCTTTAGCCAAAATGAAACCTACCACCCGCATTATTAACTGCGCTAGGGGTGGGATAATTGATGAAGCAGCTTTGGCAGAAGCAGTTAAAGAAGGTAAAATTGCCGGAGCAGCCTTGGATGTGTTTGCCAAAGAACCTCTGGGTGAGTCGCCGTTATGCCAGATGGGTAAAGATGTAATCCTCACTCCTCACTTAGGCGCTTCTACCGCTGAAGCACAGGTAAATGTGGCGATCGATGTCGCCGAACAAATCCGCGATGTATTATTAGGATTACCCGCCCGCAGCGCCGTCAACATCCCCGGTTTGTACCCCGATGTCTTGGAAAAACTCAAGCCATATCTGCGACTGGCAGAAACTTTGGGCAATTTGGTGAGTCAGCTTGCAGGGGGAAGAGTCGAAAGTCTCAACGTCCATTTGCAAGGAGAATTGGCAACAAATGACAGTAAACCCATAGTAATCGCCGCTTTAAAAGGTTTACTTTACCAAGCACTGCGAGAACGAGTCAACTACGTCAACGCCAGCATTGAAGCTAAAGAACGGGGAATTAGAGTCATTGAAACCAGAGATAACGCAGTGCGCGACTATGCTGGTTCCTTACACTTAGAAGCAAAGGGATCTTTAGGCGAACACTCAGTTACAGGCGCTTTGTTGGGTGATGGGGAAATTCACATTACAGATATTAATGATTTCCCGATCAATGTTCCACCAACTCACCACATGCTATTTACTCTGCACCGGGATATGCCAGGAATTATCGGCAAAATCGGTTCTTTACTAGGCAGTTTTAATGTCAATATTGCCAGTATGCAGGTAGGTCGCAAAATTGTGCGCGGTGATGCGGTAATGGTGCTGAGTCTGGACGATCCCCTACCGGAAGGAGTTTTAACCGAAATTCTCAAAGTTCCCGGAATTCGCGATGCTTACACAGTTACTCTGTAAATCCTCAGAATAGTTATGAGTTATGAGTTTTGAGTTTTGAATGAACTTAAAACTTAAAACTCAAAACTTAAAACTATTCTTAAATCGCTTGAGTGTTAATCTGTCGCGTAATTTTTCAAACATGGCAAACAGTTGGTGGGAACTACAAATTTTCTGCGATCCAGTTTTAGAAGAAGCAATATTCTGGCGATTAGAAAATTTTGGCTGTCGGGGAACTGCTAGTGAAATTAAAGGGAATCATTCCTTAGTTAGGGCTTACTTACCGCAAGAACAAGCAGAATTATTGGATTTAGCAGCGCTTTCTTTATGGTTACGTCAAGATGCGCTGGTTTTGGGTTTGCCATTAGCCGCGATGCAATGGCATTTAATTGATGAGGAAGATTGGTCAAGTAGTTGGAAAGCACATTGGCAACCGCAAGAAATTGGCGATCGCTTTTTAATCAACCCCGCTTGGCTACCTGTTCCCACCGACACCTCACGCATTGTCTTCCGCCTCGATCCCGGTGTGGCTTTCGGTACGGGGAATCATGCTACCACTCAGCTTTGCTTAGAAGCTTTGGAAATGCGCTTAACCGATCCGGAAACTGACTCTCACATAGTCGTGGCAGATATCGGTTGTGGTTCTGGTATTCTCTCGATCGGCTCGGTGTTACTAGGTGCCCAAAAAGTTTATGCTGTGGATACTGATCCTTTGGCGGTGCGTTCCGCTCGCAGCAACCGCACTCTGAATCATGTTAGTTCGGAACGTTTAATTATTGAACAGGGAAGTGTCGATCGCGTCAAACAATTAATCGATAGTCCAGTAGATGGGATTGTCTGCAATATTCTCGCTGAGGTAATTATTGACTTGTTGCCGCAAATGGGGGCGATCGTCAAACCTACCAGTTGGGGCATTCTTAGCGGTATTCTTGTCGAACAAGCAAAACCTGTAGCTGATGTTTTAGAACAACAAGGTTGGATCGTCGCTGCTCTCTGGCGCAGACAAGAATGGTGCTGTTTTAATATTCGCAGAATCTAAATTTATTATTAACTTTCCCGATCGATATTAACTTATGTAGTAAATTGAATCTTTTTGCGAAATTTTCATAAGATATCTGTAGTACAAATACTCAATTACTATGTCTTATTTAACCGCAAACGAATTCTTATCTTCAAATAAATACACACATTAAAGACACTATTGTTTACAATTACTCAGTCAGTAGGATACATTTTGTACCTCACAACCAGTCTATAATTAAAAAACAATAAAGCAGATTTTACCTAGCTAGTAGTGACAACTGTCACAGGAAGAGTCGAAAGAATGTCACCAAAACACTCTATTTTCGCTCACCTAATTCGTTTAATTACATCACTTTTACAGAGCAGGCTGCATCACCACTCCGAAAGGAGTTTTACAGCATATTTATACTTGTTGAGTTAACAAAACTAGCAAAAATGCCTACCTATTTCAAAGATTCCCAGCAATCTAAACACCAAAAATCCTCTCATCCTGCTCCCAAAATTTCTGATAGCTTATTAGAGCAAATTCCTGTCCGTTACAAAGGATGGGGAATCAGCACTAAAGTTATCAATGGAAAACTGTGGTTACGTTGGCAACATCCCAATGAAAACTTTCCTCGTTATGGTTGCCCAGTAAGTGAGGAGGGTCTGGATGTTACAATTAATAATGTCAAGTTTCTGATCAACTTAGCTAATAAGCTAGAAGACGAGGTAAAAACTAAAGGTTTGCGCCGCCAATCTTCTATTTACTAGCTAAAAATGTTTGTAACTCAGGAACTTCTACCCAAACACCAGTATCATTGGACTTGTGAGCTAAATCCATCAACAATTGTGAATAAACTCCTTCTTTTAAGGAAGGTGTCTGCGCTGTGCCGAATTTAATACCTTGTACCCAATTATCAACAACTCGGATAAAAGGTGCGATTCTACCATCCGTGTAATTTTTGGGAAAAACTAATCTGTGGGGAATTTCTACTTCCGAAAGGTTTTTCCCGGCGGGTGCAGCTAAGAGACGAAAGCCGTGAACATAATCTTTTTGGTTATCGCTGCCTAAAACTAGGGTACCGCGATCGCCATAAATTTCCACCCAATGCCCTCGTCCTTGATAAGTCACCGAACTAATACAAATTTGACAAGGTGTACCATCTGCCAACTCTAGCATCAACATACAGGCATCATCAGCATCCACAGGTTTCATTTCACCTGTGTTGGGGTCGGGACGAGTGGGTATAGTGGTAATTAATTTGGCTGATAAGCGACGTACAGGGCCAAATAACCAACTAATATAATCAAAAATGTGGGAACCTACAGCGCCTAATGCGCCACCACCTTGATCTTTTCGCGCATACCAGTTCCAAGGGCGCGTTGCATCAGCACGACTGGGAACTAAACAATCTATTTTAATTAATCGCTTGTTTCCCACATAATCTGCCGCTAACATTTCTGATAGCATCATCCAAGCGGGGACAAAGCGAAATTCAAAATCCATTGTCGCGATCGCACCACACCTGTTCGCCATAAGATATAATTCTCTAGCCTCAATAGCTGTTAAAGTTGTCGGCTTTTCTAATAATAAATGTTTTCCAGCTTGCAACACCTGACTCGCCATTTCATAATGCAAAAATGGCGGCGTAGAAATACTCACAGCTTCTACTTCCGGCAAAGCTAAAATCTCTTCAATAGAAGTACAACCATGCGGAATATTATATTTAGAAGCTATGGTTTTTGCCTTAGCTAAATCGCGATTATAAACCGCAACAACAGCAGTATTTGGGTTTTCTTGTAATCCGGGGATCTGGACTTTTTCTCCAAATCCAGTTCCCACAACAGCGACACCAACTTTTGAATTTTGAGCAGATGCTACAGACATAAACTTATTTCAAAAAACGAATAGATAAGCCAAGTTTAGCATTATTTCTTATTTTCCAAATGCAGTTCCGACAACGGCAACACCAACTTGTGAATTTTCTAGAGATGCGGTTTATCCGTAGATATCTGTGGTTAAAAGGAATCTCTGCTTCTCACCATAAACACTGCACCTACATCTGCGTTTATCTGCGTTTATCTGCTTTCATCTGCGGTTAAAAAAGCGCCTCTCATCCCTGCAAAAATCATGAAACACATCAAATTAGCGATCGCCAATGAAAAACAATTGCCACAAACAAATAGCCAAACCCAATTGTGATTTTTAGGTAGATGCTCAAGACATGAACTTATCTCAAAAAACGAATAGTAAAAGGATAGAGGTAGAATTCACCATTTTTGGCTTTACGAGAGGCATTGATTACTAAAATCAATTGAGAAATAGCCAGAAGTATGGTTAGAGAAAAACTCAACGTACCTAATTTTAAACCAAAAAGAATATCACCATCTTGTTCGGTTCCACTTCTCCCAATGGCAGCAATTCTAGTTAAGCCTATGATTATACTTGGAACTAATAAAATTAGCGCCATTATAAAGTTGTAGATTGTAAAACAAAGCTGAAAGTTTAGTGACTCTTTTGCCTGTTCATCAATAAAAGAATCGTCGCTTCTTTTGAACCACCAAATAGTTAATGGCCCAATAATATTGAGAACAGGTAAAGTAAAGCCAATAAATATGAAAGGTATCCAAATAAGGGAAGAGAGATGTGCCCACATTCCCCACTTGCGAATCTCTTGAGTCTCGTTATTTTGTGTCATGGCTGATTATTCCAGAGAACTAACTCAGCAGTTATCTCATTTAGTTAAGCCAAATTTAGCATTACTTTTTTGAGTGTTGCTCTATCCATTGAATCACTTGATAACCGAGTTGAGTACCGCTTAAGCGATCGATTTCTCGGACACCTGTAGGACTAGTAACATTTACTTCTGTCAGGTAGCCACCAATCACATCAAGACCAACAAAAATCAAACCATCTTGTTTTAACACGGGAGCGACTTGGGCGCAAATTTGGAGTTCGCGATCGCTAATTTCCGTCGCCACAGCTTGACCACCCACAGCCATATTACCGCGAAATTCCTTACCAGTAGGAACGCGATTTACAGCGCCAATTGGTTCACCATTAAGTAAGATAATGCGTTTATCTCCTTCCTTAGCAGCGGGTAAATATTCTTGCACCATTACTGGAATTCGACCTTGCAAAGTGCTGAGTTCTATTAAAGAATTGAAATTGCGATCGCCCCCTTCCAAAAATAAAATCCCTTCTCCCGCCTTACCCCCCAAAGGTTTAAGAACTGCCGCTCCTTTTTTGTCCACAAATTCCCGAATTACCAATTTATCTGGAGTAACAATGGTTTCCGGTATTGCCTCAGTAAACTGAAGCGCATACATTTTTTCATTAGCGGCTCTAATGCCTCTGGGAGAATTAATTACTAGCGTTTTTTCAGGGTTAATGTAATCAAGAATATAAGTAGCATAAAGATAAGGAATCGTCACTGGTGGATCTGTTCGCATAAAAACAGCATCCATACTTTCTAAAACTTGAAAAACAGTTTCTCCTAATTCAAACCAAGGCAGAGTAATTAACCAACGTCCGTCTACTAATTGTACTGGAGTCAGTTGCACCCTTTGTAAAAGAGCCCAAGCTTGACCATTAACCACGCTTAAACTTTCCGCTTGGGTAATCCAAACCTCATGACCCAATTGTTGAGCCGCTTCCATAAACGCTACGCTGGTATCGTGACCAGGGTCTAACTTTTGAATTGGGTCAATGATAAAAGCAAATTTCATTGTTTTGTTATTAGTCATTGGTCATTGGTCATTGGTCATTGGTCATTTCTAACCAAAGACCAACGATTAAAGACTATACCAGGAGTGGGTCGAGTTTACCTGTTCTATCTAAGGCATGAAGGTCATCACAACCGCCGATATGCTGGTCATTAATGAAAATTTGCGGTAAAGAGCGTCGTCCGTTAGCACGTTGAGCCATTTTCCCCCGTGCTGCTTCATCTCCATCGATGCAGTATTCAGTAAACTCAACTCCCTTTTTGTCCAGCAAAGCTTTAGCACGGATGCAGAAGGGGCAAGTACTCCAAGTGTAAATTTCTACGTTAGCGGCCATAACATCCTTAAAATGTTAAGCAATATTACTATCCTAGTCTAACGAGCATTAGTCCTCACTAAAAAGCTCCTCACAATGTTATCTGCTGAAGCCACCCCACGCTTAGAAAGCGGGGGGTTCAAAATGTTTTGATGCCTCTACTTGGCTCTCCCGAATTGGTACAACATCCAAGTACGCGAGCATCGACATTGAGAACTTTTGCTGCGACTCGCTCTGACTCCGGGAATTTCCCAAAGGAAGAAGGAACTCGTCCTCCTAATCGCAAGTTAGTTTGGGTCGCCTGTCTCCAAGCCGCATACAGGATCGGTTCCGAACCTAACCAAGCATCTCGCGCTTGATTCGCTTGAAGCAGTTCTTTTTCATCAACAAATTTGGCAAGAAAAGCCGAATACAAATCTCTTTGACAATAGATTCCACAATCACATTGATGGATTCTGTCAGAGAGATTTTTCTTTTTTACACTTTCGCATTGATGACAAGTTTGCGACAATTTAGTTGTTTTAGTGGAGAATTCCATCACATTAACGTCAGCACTTTCAGCCTTACGCTTTAAATGCAAAACAAATTCCCCTGGCGCACGTTTGACTACAGATTTTCCATAATTCTTTTGAAATGATTTGTAGGAAAGCTTTTCTAGCTTGATATTATCACCAAGACTCAAAATCTCGTTAACCAACTTCCCATGCAAAGACTTTCTGTGGGCAGCTAACTTCCTTTCAAGATTAGCTTTAGCTGTCCTAACTTTCTGATAACTACGGGAATTATTCCAAGAATGACGACTTTTCTTAATTGTCCCTTTCTTCTTCTGCCCCCTTTTGTTAACCAAGTCAGGATTGTAGTTTTTTGGGTTATTCGCCCTTCTAGACCGTTCCATTTTTCTTTGTAGCTGACGAATCTTATTTGAAGCCAACTTTAATTCTGATGCAAATAATGTTAGTTTCCCAAATTCATCGCTAACAATAGCAATAGTAGATGGCCCAATATCTAACCCAACAACACCTTGACCAATTCGATTTTTGGGCTTTTGGAAAGGCTTACCTTCACAAACCAATTGAGCGTAGTAGAAAGTTTTACCATTAATCCGACGACGCACTAATCTGACATATTTAACTCGGCTATGCCGCCCATGAGTTACCACTGGATCGTAGGTTGTTAGATGTGGCTTTAGTTGAAGATTACCCCAAACTAAAGTCTCGTTAATCCATCTAATCCCAGTTTTATTTGTTTTACCTTCCAATGAATCAATCTGGTTTTTACCTTTAAATCGAACTTTCTTAGCTTGACCAAAAGCCACCTTCTCACTCGCATTAAAAGCGCGAGTCGCTAATTTCTGTGCCGTGTTTGAGTCGATATGTTCCCCAATCCAAGAATTGCGAATAGTTGTGCAATAAGAATGCAGATCGTATTCGCTATAGCCGTAAGCTTGATTTACTTCTTTAAAAGCTACTGTTCTTGCCTTACCCTTTTTGAACGCTCTTGCTTCTTGGTATTTCTTCGATTGCTTAACTAGTTTTTGTCGGCGCATTGCCTCACCTAAGCAGGCATTATAAAGTTGCCTACCCGCTTCAAATCTAGATGACAAAACCCCAGCATCTTTGTTGGATACCACCAGGGGCATCTCAACAATAAATGATGGGGTTTTGCTGCGATTTTGGCGAGGCATTGACTTACTAATTAACTGATGCCACTATTATATGGAAACCGAGCGTATATTAGCAATGCCCAATCAGTTTAAATCAAATAACAATATCTTATATGCTTGTCAATATCACATTGTCTGGTGTCCTAAGTATCGGCGCAAAGTACTAGTCAATGGTGTTGATACTAGACTTAGAGAAATCATTCAACAAGTAGCTCAAGAGAAGAAGTGCGAGATTATTGAGCTTGAGATTATGCCAGATCATGTTCATTTATTGATTAGCATTGACCCGCAATTTGGTGTTCAACAAGTTATTAAAATCATCAAAGGTAGGTCATCTCGTTATTTGAGACAAGAGTTTCCCTGGCTCAAAAGTAGATTACCTACCTTGTGGACTAATTCTTATTTTGTGGCTACTGTTGGCGGTGCGCCATTGGATGTGGTTAAGAAATATATTGAGAACCAAAAATGGAAGCCTGGGACTTGACTGCGGTTAAAACCGCAGGCGTGCGCTTCCTCCATACAGTCTAAAGCCAGGGGCTTCCGCGCACGTTACTTGGTGAGAAGCTTTTTTAATCAACTTGCAGTTGATGCTATTGTTTGTTTTCCCGACGTTAGCCAGAAAGCGTCAAAATAAAAAAGACCAAGATTAAAAGTAGTTCTCTAGTCCTAATCTTGATCTTGCCCCACTTCAACCAGAAACCCAAAAACTAATTAGTCTCTCTTAGTCAAACTCTCAAATGGCAGCCATTTGAAAATTAATTATGCTTGAGCTACGCTGTTGCGTTTGCGTAGTTTGAGCGCACTGAGAGCAACTGCACCCAAAGCAAGTGTTGTGCCCGGTTCAGGAACCCTTCTCGTTTCGGGAGTCGGATTGGGATTATACACGCGAACAGTTGTGGCTCTACCAGTGCCGCTTGCACCGTTAAAGCCATTGCCACTAATACTTTGGTAGCGAACACCAAAGTTACTCATAGCAATACTATTAACTGAACCTTGCAAAGCAACACTAGCTGTGAAACTACCTTGTTGGTAAACACCAGGTAGAGACGTGGAGTTACTTACACCGCCATTTTGCCCACCTTGACAGGTGTTACCGTTGGTAAAGCAGATATCAATATTACCAAACCCGTTCGGGAAGGAGCCATTTACATTAGCACCGCTAAAAAGCGCCGTGTTGCTTGGAGCAAGTGCAGAAGTGCTGCCGCTCAGTTCAGTCTTGTCAGTATTAAACCCGATCGCAGACACTCTAGAAAGGATACCCCCACTAGAGGTGTTTTTGAGAATGATATCGAACAGGGCGTTAGTATCGCTGCCAGAGCGTGAAAACCCTTGAAATGTGAAGATGGCGCTGGAAGTTAGTCCTGAGACACCTGTTTCATTGACACTACCATTAAAGTCAATCTCGAAAGCCTTGCCAATATCGGTGTTGGTCAGACCATCAATATTATTACCACTAATGGTAAAAGCGGAAGCGATCGGGGCAATAGCGAGGGATAGGATTTCAACTGTTGCTAGTGCAGACAGACCGAGAACTAATTTTGGGAAGTGTTTCAACATTTTCATTTAACTAAATAACTGGAATTTACGACAGTTTGATTACGAGACTAATTTCTGTGGGAGATGCGATCGCCTGATGACCGGGATGAGTTTTTGTAATTAGTTGGGGTTTACCCTAACCAAAGACTTAAAGAAAAAACTTAGTTTAGGGTTTGTTTAACAGTTAACGGGTGTGTTTACTGTATTTCAAATCCAATGTAATCAACTCACAAAAGCTTTGTCCACAGTAATTAACGATCTTCTTGATATCTTCATACATACTCACTAATTAATTCTAGGCTGGACAATTTTTGTCCTTAATAGTGACAACTGTCTCAGAAATTTTGCTGAATCTAAAATTAGAATTTTACTAAATAAATTTTTGGTAAAATTTTAAATGATCGGTGATTACACGGTTGATTTTACGAGATTGGTTGTCTGAAGAAATGCGATCGTCAATCCCGAAAATAAAAGCTGAAAAACTTCTAGTAATAGTACGTAAAACCTTCCTAATTAACTGTGTTCAGGAAAATACTTTTCTTTCAGTAAGTTTGCGTAAGATAGCAATTTTTAGTTAGATCAAAACCAGCCAAAAAATTAACCCCGCTATCACAACGGGGTGTTCCTTACCTAGAAAATACACTAGTTAAATTACTGAGTTTCTAATCAAGATCCCCGACTTCTTGAAAAAGTCGGGGATCTGGGTAGCGTACCCTTTAATGATGCACAAGAGCATAATTAACTAATAGAGCAAGTCGCTGACGCAGTGTTTCTAATCCTAGACGATCGCTTGCGGAAATAAACACTGCTTGCGGAAACTCTTCTTGCGCTAAGGCGAGGGTGTCGCTGTCTACTTGGTCAATTTTGTTAAAAGCTATTAACGCAGGGCCCGGAGTAATGGGCATTTCGGATAAAATAGCCATTACGGAACGAATCTGACTTTGCCACGCGGGATGGGAAAGGTCTACTAAATGCAGTAAAGCGTCTGCTTCGGTGACTTCTTCCAAGGTGGCGCGGAAAGCATCCATCAAAGCTGGGGGTAGTTCGTGAATAAATCCTACTGTATCGGTGAGGACGATCGCCATTTGTTCCCCAGTGTCAGCATTGGGAATCATCAAGCGTCGGGTAGTAGGATCTAAGGTGGCGAACAGTTGGTCAGCAGTGTAAACTTGGGCGTTAGTCAGTGTATTCAACAAGGTAGATTTGCCTGCATTGGTGTAACCAACTAAAGCTACTGAGGGAACTTCTTTATGCTGACGGTTTTGCCGTAGTCTTGTTCTGTGCGCTTGTAATTGGTTAACTTCCTGTTGTAGGCGGGCGATGCGACGTTGAATAGCCCGACGTTCGGTTTCTAATTTTGTTTCACCGGGACCACGAGTTCCAATACCACCACCCAAGCGAGACATTGCTTGTCCTCTACCTGTGAGTCGAGGCAACATATATTCTAATTGGGCGAGTTCTACTTGTAATTTCCCGGCTCCAGATTGGGCTCTTTGGGCGAAGATATCTAATATTACTTCGGTGCGATCGACTACGCGCACGCCAATTTGGGTTTCTAGGTTGCGAACTTGTCCGGGTGAGAGGTCGCGATCGAATACAATTAAGTTTGCTCCTAATGTTTGGGCACTCAGGGCAATTTCTTGCACTTTACCTTCACCGACAACGGTTTGGGGATGCAAACGGGAACGCTTCTGCTTGATAGTTTGCAAAACTTCTCCACCAGCAGTATTGACTAACCTGGCTAATTCATCGAGGATATTTTGAAATTCCTGTGGCTTCAGGTTATCTGTTTGCAAACCTACGATTAAAACGCGATCGTGATCTAAGTCTACCTGTTGACCAACAAATTCTCTTTGGAATTCTGCTTCTAAGTTTTCGACTAATTCCAATAAGTCTTGTTTGCTTAATAGGTCTAAACTCATGGGTAAAGAAACTGTCCAAGCAGCTTGTCCGTTGAGTTCTGACTTTTCTGCCGTATTGGGGACGAGATGCGCTAAATAGGTTTCTTTGACATACCCAGTTGCACCACCGCCTCGGCGTTCAAAACCTTCTTCGGTAAAGGTGAGGCTGACTAAAACATCTAAGCGTTGAATTGCCATTGCTGTCAAGTCTGCTTCGCTGGGTGGATGGGTTTTTTGTTGCGTGGCGATGCAACGTATACCACTGAGTCGTTCTGCACCATAGCGGGGTAGTTCCAAGGGCGGAATTTGCGTTTGTCTGGGTGTTCCCACTCCGACGCGAATTACTTGTCCCCGACGGTTGATATAGGCGCACACTGGTTGGTTAATTTCCGCACTAATGGCACCTAAACGCTGGGCGAATTCTGGCGTGGTGATGCGATCGCCCGGAAGACGTTGGTGATACAGTCGTTCTAGCTGCTTAAGTTGACTAGATTTTAGACCCTGAAGGTTTCCGTAAATCGTTTCTATAGGACTTCCTTACCAGTAACCTGGCTGCGAATTTGTCTTATATATTTTAACTATTACGACTGGAAACTGTGTCTGTTGAAGAGGTCGAAGAATTTCCACACTTTTGTTCGCCAAGGTGATGGTTCTTTTCTCCCCAATGCTTTTTCGTAACTCAGGTAAGCTTCTTGTTTGCGACCTAATTTAGCTAATGCTGCACCGCGAAATGTCCAAGCTTCGCTATCGTTGGGTTTAATTTCTAATGCTTGGTTACAACTGTTGAGGGCTTCTTCATAACGTCGTAGGTGTATTAAAACGACTCCTCGAAATACCCAAGCGGCGCAGTTTTGCGGTTGTAGTTCTATGGCTTTGTCAAAACTGGCTAATGCTTTTTGATAATGACCTAAGTTGGCAAGTGCATCTCCTCTGTCATACCAATGCTGACTATTTTCTGGGTTGGTCTGCAAAGATCGATCGCACTTTGTCAATAGTTCTTTATAATTCTTTTCGTTATTCATAAAATATTTTGCTTGTTTTGAATTTATCCAGGCTGATTATACAAATAGGAGATTGTCGATTACAAGATGCGATCGGCTTTTTGAGTATTTGTAATCATTGTTTAGCACCATTGCTTAATCTAACTTTGCATATTAGACTTATTCAGTTAACAGCCTACACAACTTATCAGCAATTTGAGCCTGAGTTTCTAATGACAATTCGCCTAATTCACGCCGAATAATTGACTTCTGAACAGTCATCAAGTGATCCAATCTAATAGTAGAAGGTCGATGTAAACCGCTAGCAGCAAAGTCGGGATGAGTTGTATCCAAAACTATATCAGTTGCTAGTAAATTTCGGGAAATTTTACTTGTGACAAAAGCCAAAATAATGTGTTCGTAAGGCCCAATAGGGTTAGTTAAGCAGACAGCCGGACGTACCTTGGTAGATGATAAATCGTCAAATGGGAAAGGCACTAGCACAACTTTACCTTTAATCATTGAATGGCTTCCCATCAGCTAATGTATAAATATCTTCTTCTGGATCTTTGAGGAAATCAAAAACAGGGTTATTCGCTGCGGCGTGAAGCCATTCTTTTTCATCCATCTCCTCTATGTACTGCCAGTCCAAATCAGCGCTAATTTCTTCAATATGATCTGAGTAATTGAACATAAAGACAAATTTATTTTTTGGGAAAATCAGCATAGGTAGATAGAGTGGTTGATCGTCCCATCCTTTATTTTTTTTTCCTTTTTCATACACAAGAATAAGTGAAGGTACATCTGTATAGTTACTTTTGATAATTTTTAATATGTTGTTGGAAATAAACCCTCCCCCACCCCATTTATCTGGTGGCTGTCGTTTCAAATCATGACCTGTTTTACCTCCACGTACCATTAGCCGTCCTTTTTTAATTCCGTTAGCTTTCATTGCTTTTAAAGCTTCTTTAACTCGTTTATCCTCCCACTTTTCTCCAAAAACATGGTCACTATGGAGGTGTGAGATTATCTCGATCAGAAAATCTATGTCTACTTCTTGTGCTTCATATTGTATATAAGTGCCATCTTTATCCTTGTGGTATCCAGCCAAAAGTTTTTTGAGTACTTTTGTTTCTTCACTGACATCGGCTGCTTTATAAAAAGGAGCGCGTGGAAAGATATGCGAACCTGGTGTAAAAGCATCTATTTCTGCTGGGTTCAAAACGTTAGAACGAGTTGCCTGAAGTTCTCCACCAACCCAGACAGGTTTAATTTTAATATTACTAGGATCGTCGCCAATAGCCTGACGCATACCTTCATCAGATTCATGAATAGCACGGAAAGCTTCTAAGTTATGTTCAGGTAAGAACAGACGAGTAACATCTTTTAGTTCCTGGCGATAACCATACATTCGGGCGTGTTGATGCACGGTATCCATGACTTTTTGTTTAGCATCCCGTCCGTAGTAAGTTACCATCAATCCATCAATAGTTACACCCCTGCCAAGCCTATTACCACCAATAAGAATATTCATTCCTGGGTTATAGTTTGGTTCTTTATCGGGATTATTAGCATTAATAACTTTAGGTATAGCTCTGCGTAATTCATGCTTTAAGTCTTCAATTAGATCATCAAGAGGTGGTAAATTCGGTACTGTTTTATTCAACTCCTGATAAGCTTCATTTAACCACTTCAATGCCTGTTCTTTCTTAGTTGGTGATAATTGATCTCGTAGAGCCCGATCCAGTTCTACCACAAACCCACTTATGATTTTTTCTAAGTTATCGTGATTATCCTTTTTATAGCATATATGAGCTAAAAATGAGTATTTCGCATCTTCATCTGTTGCCGATTGCATCTTATAAATTGCCCCCAGAAAGAAACAGCACAAAGCCAATCTCAAACCTTTAGGTATATTCCAGTTATTCCCAGGATTTATTTTTCCTTCCTGCTGTTTTAATAGTTCTATTTCTTCAGCTTCAACTATAGAGCAGTAAGGGCTATTATCATCATCAAAAAATAAATCTCCTCCCATATAACTATTGCCTGGTTTTGGCAAGGCAGCACAAAAAGCGGGTTTACATGGATGGTCAAGATTTTGCAGCAATAAACTTTGTGGAGTGGCTGTAATCTGTAAGTAAATATGATTAGTTACTTCTTGGCGAATTTTGCCAATCTTATCGAAAATAGCACTATCAGGAACAGCGTCTTTACCTTTCTTAGCTTGCTTTTTTTCGTTGGTATTCAAACTAGCATTATCAGCTTCATCATCAAATATCAAACTTGGTACGCTACTGGCATTAGCGTATTTAAGAACTTTAAGCAAATTATCTAAATGACACTGATTTTTAGTTGATACCAGTACAACACCAATATCTTTTATATAAGGAAGTAATTTACTTTTAGCAAATTCCTGCGGATCTTTTTTCCATTGTTCCCAATCAAAGACAACTGGCCCACCTTTGAGTTGATTATTAAAACGATTAGCAGTTTGTTTACCAAGCCAAGTATTGTCAGAAGTTAATACAAGGAAACAACGAAATCCATTTTCCTGGGCAACTGCTAGAGTAGCAATAGTAGTATTAGTTTTTCCGCTCTGAACTCTACCGTAAATTAAACCAGTGGTACCATTGGGTATTTTTCCTTTGTGAGGATTACTAACAAGTCCCGTACCTGTAGCGCCAACATCACCAGCGCCAAATTTTTCAGAGTAGACTTTAACGCAGTTTTCAACAATCTCTACAGCCGTTTGCTTTAATTCCTCTGCTGCTTTATCTCCTATTTTGTTTCTCAAACGAGCAATCAGCTTATTGATGCAGTATCCATCTGTTTTAAGAGTAATTTCACTCATAGCTATTTTCTCTACTAGCAAAAACTACGCGAGGCCAGTCACTTTGGGGTACGGTCTGCTCCATTTGCTGCCTGCCAGGGCCACTTACATGATAACTACCATGAGGCTGTCTTGACACTGAGATATGTTGACCCCCAATGCCAGAATCTTTATCTTTATCTAATATACTCCAAAGACGTTGCTGGGCTATGCAGCAGATACCATCTTTGTGACATATTAATGCAATAAACACCGTGAAGTTAGGATACTTTTTATAGAGAGTATCCAATGCAGACTCTTCTTGAATGCTGAATGTGAATGACCAAGCAGATTTTGGCTTGGTTGATATCTTAAAAAGAATAGCTGACTTACTGCTATTAGTTTCTATTAAGTAAATAGAGCTATGTATCCAAGATGGGTGAGCGATCGCAATTTGCTCTCCATAATTAATCAAACGGAAAAAGGCTGCACCGTGTAAAAATTCTCGATCGTTTATCATCAAAAATCTTACTAATTTTATTTCAGTTTAGTCGATTATTACTTCCTGTATCGCCACTGCTTCACACTAATTCGTAATTCTTTAGATAACCACTTATCATATTGCGGATATACTGGCAAACGTGGTACTAATTCCCAACCCGCAGGTTGTAATATTTTGGTTAATTTCTGATAATGCGGATGAGGATAATCGGGATTTACTTCATCTTTTGGTCCGATTCCGCCTAAATCTCTGGCACCTGCATCTAAACAAGCTAATAATAATTCTGGTTCTTGGACTAAGTTTGGGGGAATTTGAATTGTGATTTCTGCGGGTAAAATTTCTTTAGCTTTGCTGATTATTTCGGGTAATAAATGATTATCAAAAGCGGGAAATTGTCCAGTTTGTTGAGTTCCGGGACTGTGGGGTTGGAGAATGACTTCTTGAATGTGTCGCCAACGTTGGTGGAGTTTGGCGATCGCCTCTAAACTCTCCCACCAATCTGCTGAACTTTCCCCAATACCCAACAACAAACCAGTAGTAAAAGGAATTTTTAACTTTCCGGCAAACTCTAATTGTTGTAATCTTAATTTTGGTAATTTACTGGGTGCATTTTTGTGAACGGTGTTTAATAAACTGGGGGTTAATTGTTCTAACATTAAACCCATTGAAACATTGACATTTTTTAATAGTGCCATTTCTGCGAAAGATAATGGCCCAACATTAGTATGAGGTAAAAAGCCTAAAGAGAGTGCTAGTTGACAGAGGTTGTAAATGCGATCGAACCAAGCTTTTCGTAAAGGCGAGTTAGGATGTACTTCGCCGCTAAGAATCAGAATTTCACAAACACCTGTATTTTGCAGGGAATTTAATAAAATTTCTGCATCAGTAAGAGTTAACCAAGGACTTTTACCTGGGTCTGTGCGAAAATTGCAATAAGCACATCGGTTAAAACATTCATAAGTAGGGACGATCGTATAAGCAGGACTGTAAGTGATTTGGCGGGAAGTAGAAGTAGACATAAATTGCTTTTAACTGATGATTGACAGCTAATTAATTTTAGCTAAACTCCCAAGAGTGGCAATATCTGTCCTTCCTAACAATTGCCAAAAACACTTACTCCTCATAGCTGTCTTTTAATTGATGCCAACGTTTTTTGGCATAGATGTTTTTTACATGAGTTTTGACGGTGTTTAAACTGATATGCAGCTTTTCGGCAATATCTTGATAGCTGTATTCTTGACGTAGCAGCGACCAAATTTCGATTTCGCGATCGGTTAACTGATACTTTTGCTGCTCGAATTGTAAATCTTCTTGCAGAATTTGATTGCGATTTTCTAAGAAAATCACAATCTGTTGATTTTCACTTGCAGGTAAATTAGCATCAGCAGCACCTAAGTTTACCCAACTGGCGCGGATGCGAATTGTTTGCTGTTCGACGGTTAAACATTCGGTAACGATCGTTTGTTGATAATTTGTACCATATCTAATTAATCGGTAACAAATTTCGGAAATTTCTAAGGGTAAAATGGTTAAGTGACGATCGCCGATCGACAATTTTTGACTAATCTCCTTAGCTTGTTGATTCATATATATAGGTTTGACATGGCGCGAAATTACCATGACACCTTCTCTTAAGGACTCAGCTAAAGCCATCCAAGGAGAATTAAACAATGGGTTGTTAACTTCTGATTTCTCTGGAACAGAAGTAGATATTTCTAGATTAACAGTCAGTGAATGAGCGTTCATAATTGCTTTCTCTCTCTCTATGAGCCCATTCTGTCTTGGCGTTGAGTGAAGGTGCAATGAGTAAGCAGTTGAGATCACCACTTTAGAGAAGTCATATCGTAGCGGCTCCAATCAGGTGAATCAACCTGAAGTAGGGTGAAGTTTTTCTGTTAAACTGAAAGCGGATGGAGCCAGAAAACGCCAAAATAACCGACATCAGCTTTTACTGGTCTGAAAGCAAAAACTGAAAGCTATTATTAGCCCTGCTTCGGGATATGGTTTCCTGGCATTTGTAGCCAATCTTATTGCTTCTGTAGAAATTCTCGGCCTAGTAGTCGGGAAAAACCTCACCCTAAAGGGTGCTTCAGTAAAAACTACCTGATTCACTTTACTACTATGACCCCAGAATACCTAGAAAAGTGGTTTCCGATCGAGCAACAGCGTAGCTATGTTTCTATGCTGGTGAAGCGGGGGGGTGGACTTACCAAGCGAAGGGCTGAATATTTTGTTCGCTTGTGGGCATACTTGTTAGTGAAAGAATTACAAGAATCAGGTCGCCGCTTGGTGCAACCTTTGACAAAATTAGAATTACCGCAAGGATGGGTAGCTTGTACTCACAGGGAAGCAGCGGAACTATTTTATAGTGAAAAAGACCGAGGTGGCGATCGGGCTGCGGGAATGATGATCGATCAATTAGCAGCACTTGGTTTAATAGAAAAACAATTCGATGGTCACACTACTTGCATTCAAATTATGCCTTGGTCGGAACTGCTCGATCCGCCACACTCAGCTGAACCAGTGCAATTAATCATAGATGATTTTAATCTGAGAACTGATGCGGTTCCGGTGGCTAATTTGATCGATCGCCATTATGTGCAAACGGCAAAAGATGCCAGCACAACTCCTCACCAGATTACCCAAATATTACGTGATTGGGGAAGGCAATATTCTACCGGAATGCGGGTGTTGCGCCGGAGTGATAACTTGCATCCTGTAGGAATTTCAATTATTTACCCAACTGTAAAGGAATCAGAGGCGAATTTCTTTCTCCCTCCCGGAAAAACGCGCTTCTTTACTTCGGATATGCAACATGAACCTTTTAAAATGGCTGTTCCCGGAGATGTAGATTGCAGTTGTGCCTTTCTGAGAGCTTGGCTGATCGATAATCCATATATGGAGTATGAAACGATTTGTAATTTTGTCGAAGATTTACAGAAAACTTTGGTAAAGGTGCAAGTTGATTTTCCCAATCTCTGCGATCTATATAGTGTGGCAATTAACCCGATTTCTGGAGAATTGGGGCGAGTTCTGGGATTTCAAAGAACTTACCAAGATGCTCAACGCCCGATTTATCGGATTTATATTCCGGTCGATCGCTTTCTCGCTTTGAACGTGCGCCAAACTCTCTCCGGTCTGAAGTTTCAGCCTACCTTAGAAGGTGCGAGAAAGGAAACTGTTCCTAGTGCAACACGGCGGAAATAGTCCTAACTCAGATCCCCGACTTCTTGAAGAAGTCGGGGATCTAGATTCAGCTTATCTTAGTTCCATTCCCCATTCTTTCCTTCTTTAACCTTTAACCTTTTCCCTTCTGCCTTCTATAAGCTGGCCTGATAATTCCCATAAAATTAAACAATCAAAATCAATAGCAACAAATACTTTACAAATCGAAACAAATCCCTTAATGTATATTTAAGCGGGCAAACAAACCGCTCTGAACCTCGAAAAATAAATCATCGCAATTATCCAACAATGACCACAACCATTCAACGCCGCGAAAGCGCCAACGTTTGGGAACGGTTTTGCAAC
>NZ_JBHFNQ010000120.1:0-13381 GCF_041929345.1 Floridaenema aerugineum BLCC-F46 | reverse complement strand
CGAACGTGCCGGACGTTGGCGCGGAACTGGTAAAACTGAGTGTGGAATTCATATTTAGTTAGGTAATAAGTACGTTGTTGGGGGGAAGAAAAAAAAATTTTAAAAAAAAAAAAAACAAAAAAAAAAAAAAAAAATTTTTTTTGTTATTTTTTTGGGCTCCCGCTAAAAAATCTCGCTCTCCCCCCAAACAACGTACTTATTACCTAACTAAATATGAATTCCACACTCAGTTTTACCAGTTCCGCGCCAACGTCCGGCACGTTCGTCTTCTCCATCTGCAACTGGTGTAGTAATCGGTTCGTCGCCAATGCTGGGATAACCTTGGTCGTGCAAAGGATTGTAGATCATTTTATGCTCGAAAGCATAATCCCAGCTTAGTTTGCGTGTCCAGTTAGCTAAAGGATTGACTTTGATCCGATTCTTGATATCTTTTTCAAAGATTGGCATAGTGGCGCGAGTTGGCGCTTGGTCACGACGACGACCAGTAATCCAAGCTACTGTTTCTAATTCTGCCAAACTGCGTTGTAAAGGTTCGATTTTGGTCAAAAAGTGGAATTTTTGAATATCTGTATCCCAAAGTGCTTCGCCGTGAACTTTAGCGAATTCTTCACGGGTGTTGATGTCGGGAATTTTATAAGTGCGGAGATCTAAGTTATAGATTTCAGTAGCTTTTTTGACTAGCTCTAAGGTTTGGGGGAAATGGTGCAATGTTTCCAGAAATATCACTGGTACTGGGTTTGCAGGCTTGAGTTCCCGATAGAGGATATCGGTAATTACTAAGTCATCAACGTTAAAAGCACTAGTTTGTACAAAACCAGTGGGTAGGTTTGCTACGCACCAAGCCAAAATCTCTCTGGGATGGGCGTTTTCAAAACGTTGATTTAACTCGTCTAGGTCAAGCTTGTCAACTTCGATTTGTAACCGTGTTTCTGGAGTGTGAACCATAATAACCTTTGACTTTTCCTACTGCTAATGTTCTATACTAAATAGTTTACCCCATAAATCCACATAATCCTATCGGAGATCGGAGTTTTTTAAGTTAAGGATCTTATAGGTATTAATGCTAGGGGCTTCAAGAAATGTAACACGAGTAGGTAACGAAATTTTACTATTTCTTAAAATTCTGATTTGTGTTTAGCTGTGTTTACTCAGATATTGCACCAAGAGGCAGAGCCTCCATTCTTCGTTCCCCGGTTCAACCAGGGAACGAGGATCTGGGAGGTTCCACCTCCCTTGGCACAAGATCGGAGTTTAGCTGTGGTTTCATGCTCAACACAAAGCAAATGCGATTAATTCTGTACAGTAAACCGGGTTGTCACTTGTGCGAAGGTTTGCAAGACAAGCTGGAACAGGTGGAAGGAATAGATTTTGAGTTAGAGGTGCGGGATATTACGACTCGCGATGATTGGTTTGCGGCTTTTCAATATGAAATCCCGGTTTTATGTAGAGTAAGAGGTGACAACCAAGAGGTAGAGGAACAACTTCCCCGGCCTTCGCCGCGTTGGTCAGTTTTACAATTGGAGCAAATGTTACAGAAATATTTGGTTAATAATGATTCAGAATAAAGCCCAATACCCTTTGTGAGGAGCTCCTGACATGAAGCTGAGAGAAATTTTGGCAAGCGTTCCCAACATTGTGCAGTCGCCCAACCATCCGGCTTTGGATGCAGAGGTGACTGGGTTGGCGACTAATTCCCATGCTTGCAAACCGGGAGATTTGTTTATTGGAATGCCGGGAACTAGGGTTGATGGGGGGGATTTTTGGCCGAGTGCGATCGCATCTGGTGCAGTCGCAGCTTTGGTTTCCCCCACCGCAGCCCAAAAAAAGGCAGCCGAAGAAGCTTGCATCATTCCCGCTACTGATATGAATCAAGCTTGCGCCCAAGTTGCGGCTGCTTTTTATGATTATCCCGCCCAAAAGCTCAAATTGGTTGGTGTGACGGGTACTAATGGCAAAACTACTACGACTCATTTAATCGAGTTCCTGTTGAGAGAAGCTCAAATTCCTACGGCTTTGATGGGAACACTTTACGCCCGTTGGCAAGGTTTTGAACAAACTGCAATTCATACCACG
Organism: Floridaenema aerugineum BLCC-F46; assembly: GCF_041929345.1. Taxonomy (NCBI): domain Bacteria; kingdom Bacillati; phylum Cyanobacteriota; class Cyanophyceae; order Aerosakkonematales; family Aerosakkonemataceae; genus Floridanema; species Floridanema aerugineum. Next base: position 11,308 of record NZ_JBHFNQ010000120.1, on the reverse strand, counting down.
CCTTTTGCTGTTGAGTTGCAGGAACAGTTGGCTTCAGCTGTAGCCGCTGGTTCAAAAATGGCGGTGATGGAAGTTAGTTCCCATGCTTTAGCCCAAGGTCGGGTGATGAATTGTCCTTTTGAGGTGGCGGTGTTCACTAATTTGACTCAGGATCACCTCGACTTTCATAAGGATATGGAAGATTATTTTGCGGCGAAGGCGCTGTTGTTTAGTCCTGATTATCTCAAAGGTCGGGCAATTATAAATGCTGATGACCCTTACGGAAAACGACTCATTGCACAGTTGAGTTCCGAGAAAGTTTGGAGTTACAGCACTCAAGATCAAAACGCTGATTTGTGGGCGGATAATTTGCAGTATCAACCAAATGGGGTGACGGGTGTTTTGCATACTCCGGTTGGTGAAACTCAATTTTCTTTGCCTTTGGTGGGTCAGTACAATTTATCCAATATGTTGGCGGCTGTGGGTGCGGCGTTACATTTGGGTTTGGAACTAGGCAAAATTACTGAGTTTTTACCTTTGTTTTCGGGTGTTCCAGGTAGGATGGAACGGGTACAAATTGCCCCTAATCAGGATATTAGCGTGATTGTGGATTATGCTCATACTCCTGATAGTTTGGAGAATTTGTTGAAGGCTTCTCGACCTTTCATTCCTGGTAAAATGATTTGTGTGTTTGGTTGTGGTGGCGATCGCGATCGCACTAAACGCCCAAAAATGGGTGGAATTGCGGCTCAATTAGCTGACAAAATTGTGGTGACATCCGATAATCCACGTACAGAAGATCCCGACAAGATTTTGCAAGATATTCTTGTCGGTATTCCTACTTCAGTAAATCCCGCAGTCTTATGCGATCGCGCCTTAGCAATTCGCACTGCGATTTTAGAAGCTCAACCCGGTGATGGGGTGTTAATTGCTGGTAAAGGTCATGAAGACTACCAAATTCTGGGCACGGAAAAAATTCACTTTGACGATCGAGAACAAGCACGTTCAGCTTTAGCAGAACGCTTGCATAACTAGTTTCTCGGCAAAAAAGAGAGTGTGGTCTAGACAGGGGAAACTTTTTCCCCATTCCCACTGGTTTTGACCACATTCCCCACAATTATTCCTTTTCACCTTATTTTTTAATGAATTTTTATCTTTTTTCTCTAAACTATTGTTAAAATAATTTAAGGTAATTAATTGATGTGATTTATATCTAAAAGTATATCATTGTTCAGAAGTGAATAATTTAATACTTCTGTAAAGCTTTGTTGTATTTTGTGTTAGTCAATCCTGAGTTATTATGATTATTTTATGTATATTTATTGAGTATAGGTAGTTTAGCTGAAAAAGAGTTAATAATTTATTAAGAATCATAAAAATCAACTAGAATTCAGCCACAAAAAGTTATATAAAAGAAATAAGATATTGATTAGCTACTATTAAATATTGCTCTTAAGGAACCAGGATGAGTACGAACAATTTAGCTGCTAACAAGCTAAGTGACCAACTGACAAATTTAATACAGAATCAATTTACTGGCAGACTAGATATCCAAGGAGTAATAACTACTTGGAGCCTTTACTTTTGTCTGGGTCGCTTAGTTTGGGCATCGGGGGGATGTCATGTAAATAGACGTTGGTACAGGCATTTGAGGCAATACCTGAACCAGGTAACATCCGATGATATTCGGCTGCGAGAAGGAGACGTAGCTCAATTCTGGGAATATTTAGTGTTAATTGTGTTGGTAAAACGGCAAAAAATTACAGGAGAGCAAGCGGTAGCAGTAATCAAAAGTGCCGTTTTGGAAGTGTTATTTGACATACTTCAGCAAGAAGAAAAAGCACCCTTAGCTTTTAGCATCGATCAGCAACAGGTGTTAGATGCTTCATTAACGTTAATAAATCCCGAAAAAGCCCTCAGTGAAGCTCAACAGATGTGGGAAAATTGGACTAAATCCGGGTTAACAAATATATCTCCTAATTTAGCGCCAGTAATTAAGCAAGCTGAGGAATTAAAAGAATTAGCTTCACCGAAAGTTTATGAAACTTTAATCAGGGTGGTGGATGGGAAACGGACATTGCGGGATTTGTCGGTTTTTATCAAGCAAGATTTAATGACGGTGACGCGATCGCTAATTCCTTATATTCGCAAAAAAGTGGTGGGACTAACAGAAATTTCTGATTTACCTAAGCCAAACCTGGCGATGAGTGCGCCCCCACCGCCAACGGCTAGAGTGGAAACAGTGACAACCCCTAGTTCACCAGGACAAACCGCAATACAAACTACATCACCACCCAGAACTGCACTGCCTAAAAGTACACAACCTGCACCAACAACTAAACCTGCATCATTAACTAGACCATTAGTAGCTTACGTAGAAGATAGCGTACTCGATTGTCAAATTATGGAAGGATTAGTGAGCAAAGCAGGTTATGGTTTTGTGAGTATCAAAGATTCCATCCAAGCTTTACCTAATTTGCTGGAATATAAACCAGATTTAATCTTTCTGGATTTAGTGATGCCAGTGGCTAATGGTTATGAAATTTGCGCTCAAATTCGCCGGATTTCTAGCTTTAAAAATACTCCGGTAATTATTGTCACGGGAAATGATGGAATAGTCGATCGGGTACGTGCCAAACTGGTAGGTGCTTCCGACTTTTTATCTAAGCCAGTGGCAGAACAAAAAGTATTAGCTGTGTTGCAGAAAAATCTAAATTATGCAACATCTTTGTCGGCCAATGAAAGCCAAACTCAATCCTTGGGTTATCAGCCTTCTTAATTTAGTTTCAGGCAAACTATTACTAGCACAAGAGAGGAATATATGGGTACTGTATTACTAGTTGAAGATAGTACGACTGACAGGGAAATCATGAGCCGTCATTTGCAACAATTAGGCTTTTCAGTGGTGATTGCTAAAAATAGTGAAGAAGCGCAAACAAAACTACAATTACAAAAGCCAAATTTAATTATTCTCGATGTGATTTTGCCCGGTCAAAGTGGGTTTGAATTATGTCGAGAAATCAAAAATAATCCAGATACAAGTCAAATTCCTGTAGTAATTTGCTCAACAAAAGATACAGAAGTTGATAAACTCTGGGGCAGTATGTTGGGTGCAGATGCTTATCTACCTAAACCAGTACAAGCTAATGAACTAGTTAAAACAATTAAACAGGTCATTAAATAGCTATTTGTTCTGAGACAATTACTCAATTAATAAAGAATATGATAGATAATGCCAAACAGGTTTCCGCCCTGACTCGTGTAAATTCTGCTACTAGTGTAACCAAAAATTCTCCGCCAGCAGGGGAGAAATTTTTACGTTTTCAATTAGGCGAAGAAGGGATAGCTTTGCTACCTTTAAGTATCATCAAACAAGTGATGCAGGTACCAGTAGCAGAGATTTTAACAGTTCCTCAAATGCCAGCTTGTGTATTAGGAATTTACAACTGGCGTGGGGAAATGCTGTGGATAGTAGATATTGGTAAGTTTATGGGATTTCCCAATTTAGCAACGGGTGGGGTAGAAAATTTAATGACGATCGCTATTCAAGTGGAGGAGCAATACTTAGGATTAGTAGTGCAACAAATCAATGATATTGAGTTACACGACAAAGAGCAGATCAATATGCCTTCTTTGGGCTTATTTTCTCCCGAAATATTGCCTTACTTACAAGGTTACTTAATCGGAGCGAACAAAGAAGTATTGATGGTGCTTAATGGGGAAGCGATCGCCAAAGCTCCTCTATGGCAACTAAATCGATAATTCAGCAAAACTTTTCCTGATTTTGTTGAATTCTGTCTGGTTTCGGGGAATCCTAAATTAGAAGAAATCAATTTATTTCTTAATACTCAGATCTGACAGAGTAAGGAGGTAGAACCTCCCTCTCCCTCGTTCCTTGGTTCCCCGGTTCAACCAGGGAACGAGAAACTTCAGGCTCCGCCTCGTGGTGTTCTTATCTCAGTAATAAGTAAAAATCCAGAACTTTGGCGGTAATAAGATCATCGGGGTTATTTTATCACTGCATCAACAGGAAAAATCCCCAACTTCTATGTTGAATTAACAAATTCAAACTAGAGCATTTTTATTAACAAGTAACAATCACCAATAATTGCAAAAATGACTACACATTATCAGCCCAAACCAAGCCAACAACCAACTAACGGTTCTCCCAGTAACAAAGTTAATGGTAATTCACCTATAAAAATAATTGCTACAGCTGTAAGCAGTCTCAAATCTGATCTGGAAAAAACTTCCCTTTGGGATGCCCCAGAAGTTACCGAGAAAATGCAGAAACTAGAAAGTTTAGTTGCCACAGTCGAGCAAAAATTTAAAGCTAGTTGGGAAGCTAGCGTGCAAGCGAAATTCAAGCAGGAAAGAGAGAAAGTTTTACAGATTATTTCGGCGATTCGGCAAGGTTTAGACTTCGACAGTAAGGTGAAAGTTGCGGTTACGGAACTGCGCCAAAATTTAGGATGCGATCGCCTAATTCTCTATCGTTTTGATAGCGAAAACTATGGCGTAATTATGGCAGAAGCAATGGAAGAATTAACTCCCTTGGTAGGACAACCATTAGAAAGCCACTATTTTGGTGCTGACAGAGCAGCGGAATATTTTACTTCACCAGTTTGGCAAGTTGATGACACATCAACCGACGAATTTAGCCCACAACAAAAGCAACAATGGAACAAATTACAAATTAAATCTTTCCTCACTGTACCCTTAGTAGTTGGGCAACAAGTTTGGGGTTTACTAGTAGCATTGCAACATCAAGAAAGTCGGAATTGGCAAGAAACAGAGAGCCAAATTGTTTATCAAATTGGGGCAGAAATTCTCGTTCACTTACAACAATCAGAATATCGTTGGCAATTAACAGTTCAACCAGAACAAGAGAAAATTTTAAACAATGTACTCCAGCGAATTCGCCAATCGCAAAACTTAGATGCTTTATTTAAAGCTACTTGTCGAGAAGTCCGACAATTACTGAATACCGATCGCGTTTCCGTATTTCAATTCACCCCCGGAAAAGACTTTAACGAAGGCAAGTTTATAGCCGAGGATTTACGCCAAGGCATTTCTTCGGAATTAGGAAACATCTTTGCTGATAGCCGCTTTGGTAAAGACTTTGCACCTTTATATCGCCAAGGTAGAATTCAAGCCGTTTCTGATGTTTACACTTCTGGATTATCCGAATGTCACATTGAACAATTACTGAATTTCCAAATTCGCGCTAACTTAATTGTGCCCTTAATGAAAGGAGAAGAACTTTGGGGATTACTTTGCATTCACCAATGTACTAAACCTCACAAATGGCAAAACTATGAAATTGAATTTGTGAAGCGAGTAGCAGCACAATTTGGCATTGCTTTAGATCAAGCTGAATATCTAGAACGGCTGCATGAAACCAACGAAAAATTAGCCGTTGTTGCCGAACGGGAAAAGAATTTTACTCAGATTATCAAAAAGATTGGTAAATCCATTGCTGAGCAAATTCAACAATCCTCAGACATGGAAACAATTTTCCGCACAACTACCCAACAAATTCGGCGGTTGCTGAAAGTCGATCGTGTAGTTGTTTATCAATTTAACCCAGATTGGAGTGGCGTTTTTGTCGCCGAATCAGTAGCTAGCGGTTGGACTCCTTTAATGCAAGAAATGTTAACCGACTCCCAATTAGTAAAAGAAGAAGCTAACTGCGGAGTGCTACGACTACAAACAGCAAAACCAACAATTGCAGATACTTATTTACAGCAAAGTGAAGGCGGACGTTACCAATCAGGTCAAGGCTTTATCGTTGATGATGTTGATAAAGCTGGTTTTTCCGAATGTTATCTGGAAGTTTTGGAACAATTAGAAACCAAAGCTTACATGACAGTACCAATTTTTGTCGGCGATAAACTTTGGGGTTTATTAGCAGTTTATCAAAACTCAGCACCTCGTCATTGGGAAGAATCAGAACTGAATTTAATCACCCAAATTAGTAGCCAATTAGGAGTAGCATTACGCCAAGGTGAATATGTCGAAGAACTGCAAGCGAAAACCGAAAAATTAGCTTTAGCAGTGGAACGGGAAAAAACCCTGACTAAAGTTGTTGACAAAATTCGTCTATCTTTAGATGTTAATAACATCTTCAAAAATGCTACTCAAGAAGTGCGCCGCTTACTGAAAGCAGAAAGAGTTGCAGTATATCAATTCCGTTCTGATTGGAGCGGTATATTTGTTGCTGAATCAGTCGCTACTGGCTTCCAAAAATGGGTGGGACCCGATATCACCACAGTTTGGGAAGATACTTATTTACAAGAAACTCAAGGCGGAAGATATCGGCAAAATCAAAAAAATACCGGAGAAAATGTTCACTCGAAAGCTGATGACATTAACAACGCTGGTTTATCTCAATGCCACGTTGAAATGTTAGAGCAAATGCAAATCAAAGCTTATATTATTGTGCCAATTTTTATTGGTGATAATCTTTGGGGTTTGTTAGCTGCTTATCAACATTCCAATGTTCGGCAATGGGATGACGCAGAAGTAAATGTGTTGGCGCAAGTTAGTCTCCAAATGGGTGTAGCTTTGCGCCAAGCTAAATATTTGGAACAAGTCAAACAACAATCAGAACAATTAGCGCAAGCAGCGAAAAGAGAGAAAGAAGCAAAAGAACAATTACAACAACGAGCAATTCAATTACTGAGTGCAATTCAACCAACTTTAAAAGGAGATTTAACCGTCAGACTTCCAGTAACAACTGATGAAGTTGGAACCCTCGCTGATGCTTACAATAATACCTTGCAAGCTCTGCGAAAAATTCTGATTCAAGTACAAACAGCTACAGAAAAAGTTGCTCAAACTTCCCAAAGTAGTGGGGTGTCAATTACCGAACTTTCCCAACAAGCACAATTACAATATCAAAAGTTATCAGAGGCGCTAAAATTAGTACAAGCAATGGTCAATTCTACCCAAGCTGTAGCCAAAAATGCAGCTTTAGTAGAAGTGGCAGTACAAGAAGCAAATCAAACTGTTTTGCAGGGTGATACAGCGATGAACCGCACCGTTGATGAAATTATGGCAATTCGGGAAACGGTGGCGAAAACTGGCAAGAAAATTAAACGCTTGAGTGAATCTTCGCAAAAGATTTCTAAGGCGGTGAATTTAATTGGTAATTTGGCAACTCAAACTAACTTATTAGCACTCAACGCTGCTATTGAAGCCACAAGAGCCGGAGAGTATGGTAAAGGTTTTGCAGTGGTAGCGGATGAAGTGCGGAGTTTGGCGCGTCAGTCAGCAGCAGCAACTACAGAAATTGAGCAAATAGTACAGGAAATTCAAGAGGAAACTGGGGAAGTTGTGCAAGCAATTGAAACCGGAATTCAACAGGTAGTAGAGGGTACTAATTTAGTAAATGAAACTCGCCAAAACTTAAATAAAATTGTCGGTGCTACCGCACAAATTCAAGATTTGGTACAAGGAATTACCCAAGCAACGCAACAGGAAACTCAACAGTCGAAGTTAGTTACTGAAGCGATGACAAGTGTGGCGAAAATTGCTAACCAAACTTCGGATAACTCCTTACAAATCTCTTCTTCTTTCCAAGAATTGCTGGCAATGGCTGAAGATTTACAGTCAAATGTTGGTAAATTCAAGCTCAATTAACCTAAGTTGTTAGTTATATTGAATAGGGTGCGTCAGAAGCTAAAATTTATCGTTCATCGCCTAAATTATCCTGTCTGACGCACCCTACAAACTTTTGAACTCGTTCCCCGGTTCAACCAGGGAACGAAAAACAGAGGCTCTGCCTCTTGAAAGTTGTTAGTTATATTGAGTAGGGTGCGTCAGAAGCTAAAATTTATCGTTCATCGCCTAAATTATCCTGTCTGACGCACCCTACAAACTACAAACTTACTACGTAGTAGTAAAATCCCAATGACGAATGACGAATGACAATTGACAAATCACCATAAAGCCATGAACAGTGATAACGAGATTCGCGAACAAGGCTATCAATATTTTCTCGCTGAAGCACCAGAGTTGTTGCAGAATATTGAGCAGGAACTTTTGAGTTTAAGAGAAGAGTATAGCTTGGTTAAAGTCCATAGTTTAATGCGATCGACCCACACTTTAAAAGGTGCGGCGGCGAATGTCGGGTTAGATACAATTAAAACTATATCTCATCATTTAGAGGATGTATTTAAGGCGCTTTATAACCCGGAAATAGAAATTGATTCTGACTTGGAAATGCTGCTTTATGAAGGGTACGAATGTTTGCGTCTACCGTTAATGGCAGAAATTACGGGTAGTTATGTAAATGAATCGGAAGCTTTAGATAGAGCGGTAAATGTTTTTGCTAAACTTCAAGAAAAATTAGGCGATTATTTTGGTAGAGAAGCACAGATTCCCACTTCTGTAGAGTTGGGATTTGATATTACTAAATCTATTTTTGAGGTAGGTGTAAAACAACGCTTGGAAACTTTAGCGACGGCGTTAGATTCTGAAAATTATGAAGAGTTAGAGGCAGTTTTAAGAGAGCAAATACAAGTTTTTATTGGGTTAGGGGAATCTTTAAATTTACCTGGTTTTGGCGCGATCGCGCAAACTACTTTAACGGCTTTAGAACTGCACCCAGAACAAGTAGAAACTATTGCTCAAGTAGCTTTATTAAACTTTAGCGAAGGGTGGTCTTTGGTAATGGAAGGCGATCGCACTTCTGGCGGACAACCTTCTCCAGCTTTACAAAAATTAGCTTTCACAAATCTGGAAACATTAGCAACAGAAGACCTCCTAATAGATGGATTAGTCGAGATTTCGACTGATAATTTAGAGGTTATAGCTGATGCTGAATTAACAGCTGATGAATTACCAGAAACGGAAGTAGAAACAACTTTAGAATCTGACATTGAGGTTGAAGAATTATTTGCTGAACCTAGTTTAGATGATGTTTTTGGTAACTTAACAGAAACCGAAGAACAGCCAATTTTTGAAGATGAAATAGCAGAAACAAAAATCAGCTTTTCTGAACTAGCAGCAGAAGTTACCCCTGAAGAGAGTTTAACTATTGCGGAAATAGAGGAAGCTCCACCGGAATATACCACAGAAACCCATGAATTTATTCTGGAAGAAAAAACTGAAATTTCTCAATTTTTACCCCATCCATTAGTTGAACAATCACCGACAAAAGTTAAATTTCAAACTCCTGTATCAACTCCGAAAACTGCGGCTAATACAAAAACTACTCAGTCATCAGTGCGGGTAGATTTAGAATTACTAGAACGCCTCAGTCACTTAGCAGGTGAAATGTTGATCGGGCAAAATAGACAAGCGAATATTAGCGAACAATTGCAAGAATCGATCGCTCAATTATGGTATCGTTTGCGGAGACACCAACAAACAATTAGCGAATTACGTGATTGGTCAGACCAATTATTAATCGCCCAAGAACGTCAGCGAGTTATTGAAAATTGGGCTGCTAGTTTTGATTCTTTGGAATTAGATCAATACAGCGAATTACATGAATTGTTGCAGGCGACTTTAGAAGATTTGGTACAGCTAGAAGAAGCGATCGAATCTACTGATTACTTAGCTAAACAATCCAGTCAAATTTTAGCCAAACAACGCCGTCTATTAAATAATACACAAGAAGACTTGCGGACGGCGCGAATGTTACCATTAGGCGAAATTTTTAGCCGTTTTCCGCGACTTTTACAACAGTTATCTGCGGCGCACAATAAACGAGTTAAATTAACATTAATTGGTAATGAAGTATTAGTCGATCGCGCCTTAGCAGAAAAGCTTTACGATCCTTTATTACATCTAGTTCGTAATGCTTTCGATCATGGCATTGAACCACCCGAAATTCGCGCTAATCAAGGTAAACCAGAAATAGGTAACATTGAAATTTGCGCCTATCACCGAGCTAATAAAACTATCATTGAAGTCAGGGATGATGGTCAAGGTTTAGATTTAGATCGCATCCGGCGACGTGCTGTAGAAATGCAAATTTTCTCTGTGGAACAAGCAGATAAAGCTTCCGAAAGTATTTGGTTAAATTTACTATTTGAACCGGGATTTTCTACCGCTTCTCAAGTTAGCGACCTTTCGGGACGTGGGATTGGTTTAAACGTAGTGCGTTCCCAAATGGAAATGTTATCAGGTTCAGTAATAGTTAACTCGGAACCGCAAAAAGGAACTACATTTTTGTTACAGTTCCCCTTAAGCTTAACTATGGCAAAATTAATGATTTGCGAAGCTAAGGGTGTTGTATATGCCTTGCTTTCCGATGCGATCGATCAGATTATTTTGCCCAAATCAGAACAAATTCAATATAGTAATGGGCAAAAAGTTCTACATTTAAACAATAACGCCAAGGCGGTAATCCCTGTTTACAACATGGCGGAATTAATGTCGGGAAACTCAGCAAATTATCGCAACAAATTACCGGAAATAGTTGAGCAGAACAATCCCCAAGTTGAAACCAACAAATTCTCGACAACTCCCTTACTATTACTTCGCCAAACTTCCCAAGTAGATTTATGGCAAGGAACAGAAATTGTAGCGTTAGAAATTGACCAAATTATGGGTGAACAAGAACTAGTAATTAGGTCTTTGGGAAAAGCGATCGCACCTCCTAGCTACATTTATGGTGGTAGCACTTTGGCAGATGGTCGTTTAACATTAGTAATCGATCCAATTATTTTAGTTAGTCAATTACTTGACCAAGTAGCAGGAAAAACCTCAAATTCTGATTGGCAATGGGAAACTAACAACAGCCAATTAGACCCAGAAATTTACAGTTTACCAATAGTTTCTCATCCGCCGAAAAAGATTTTAGTTGTCGATGATTCTATTAGCGTGCGGCAAACTTTAGCCATGACTTTACAAAGAGCAGGCTATCAAGTATTGCAAGCCCAAAACGGTCGAGAAGCCCTGCATCAACTACAACAAAATAACGGCATTCAATTAGTAATTTGTGATATTGAAATGCCCTCAATGAATGGTTTTGAATTTTTAAACTATTATCATCAAGATGCAAGTTTAGCCCAAGTACCTGTAATCATGTTAACCTCTCGTACCGGAGAAAAACATCGCTTGTTGGCTAAAGAATTAGGTGCTGTCGGTTACTTTACTAAACCCTATCGAGAAAACGAAATGTTAAAGGCGATCGCTGATTTATTCGCGCAAAAAGTACCCACCTTAGCATAGTTTAAAAAAGTGTTCAGCCATCAGCTATCAGCTATCAGCTTTTGACTGCTTATAGTGGGGGATTTAGACCCACCACTAAAGCTTGCCACTAATCGTTTACGATATAGTGGGGGACTTAAACCCATAATTATTAGCTGATAGC